>JBKQJQ010000484.1:0-3206 GCA_052147875.1 Solirubrobacteraceae bacterium
AGGTTCCGTGCCGGCCATTCTTGGCACGTGTACGGCTTCCGGCCCTACACGCGCTAGGCCTCACAGCCTGGGCCGTCCGGCGGTGATCGCGAGGCGCATTTCAGCTGGCTATCGGTGCGGCTGGCGCCGCCGGTGTGCGGTGCGTGTGTCTGGGGGTTCTGGGTGGAGGAGGCGCACGCCGACCATCCTGCCGTGGTCATAGACGCGCTCGATGAGGTACCCGTTTAGCTCGAGCTCGGTGACGACGGCGGCCGGGAACGCGATCCCGCCGGCGTGAAGCTCGGCGAAGACGACCGGCTGGTCGCCGGCCTGGCGCAGTCGGTCGAGCAGTCGTTGTTGCTGGGCGTCAGCGGGCGTCATCGTCGGATTGTCGCCCTCCCGCGGGATTGTGCGCGCCTCGGCGTTCCAAGCAGCGCTGCTGTCACCGGATGCTTGGCGACTTTGGGGGTTGGTCGCCGCCGCCCGCTGCGTCGCGCCGCGGTCGAGTCACGTGCTGTGCGGTCGCCGCCGCTGGCGTGGCGAGCGTGCCGCGCTAGATGCCGAAGGCGACGTTGGGCGTATTGCGTGGCGCCCTCGCGGCGTCGGGGACGTCGGGCTGTCAAAGTGTGACTATCTTGTGAACGACAGATTGGAGTTGATGCGTTGGCGAGCTTTCCGATCGCGGTCGAGGCGATCCCCGAGACGTCCGGTTCAGAGCGGGTTGTCGCCGATGTCTATGCGATCGGAGCGCCGGCTTTGGACGCCGAGCGTGTCCGTGATTCCGTTCCGCTGTGGTTTCACACGTTCGCGCTTGCGCCGGGGATTTACACGCCAGGTATCGCCCGCGATCACGGCTATCGCCTGGCGGTGCTCGGCGCGGATCGTTTCGCGGGGCTTAGCGTGCTTGACGTGGGCGTGTTTGACGGTTTCTACAGCTTTGTCGCGGAGGTGCGCGGTGCGCGGCGCGTTGTCGCGGTCGACAATGAGCAGTATGTCGACTGGGTTCGTGCTCGCTTCGGGGTGACGCTTGAGGGCGGTGCCGGCTTCCGCGCGATCGCTGGGCTGGTCGGATCCCGGGTGGCGTACCGCCGGATGGACGCGTTCGATGTGCGCGAGCTGGGCGAGCGCTTCGATGTCGTGTTGTGTTTCGGTCTCTTGCATCGGGTGACCGACCCGGTCGGGTTGCTGCGGACGCTCGCGGACGTGCTGGCTCCGGGCGGCGAGATCTTGCTCGAAACCTACGGCTCGCATCTGCCCCGCGACGCACCCGCGATCGAGGTTCACGAGCGGGGCGATGTGTACGCCCGCGACGAGTTCGTCTACTGGGGCTTCTCGGCGGCGAGTCTGCGGCGACTGGGACGGATCGTTGGCCTGGAAGAGGTCCAGGTCGTACACGAGCTCGAGATCGATGGCCACCCGCGGATTCTCGCGCTGCTACGAGCGGCCGGCTGACCGCACCCGGCGATCACGCCCTCGCGTTCGCCGCTCATCCCGCCAATTGCCTTATCGCGGCGACCTCGGGGTACAGCGGTGGCA
Organism: Solirubrobacteraceae bacterium; assembly: GCA_052147875.1. Taxonomy (GTDB): domain Bacteria; phylum Actinomycetota; class Thermoleophilia; order Solirubrobacterales; family Solirubrobacteraceae; genus Palsa-465. The sequence goes on from JBKQJQ010000484.1 coordinate 1,516, forward strand.
GGGTCAGCTCACGCGACCAGCCGCGCCGGCATCCCGTGGCCTCCTCGCGCGCGACCGTATGGAAACACAGAACCTACACACGGCGGTCAGACAGACGTCGGTTCTTACGACGCCCCGGTCGGAGCGCCACAGCCGTATACGTGCTCGCGCAACTGATCACAGCTTTCGACTGACCACCGCTCACTGGTCTGCAAGGCCTCGATCAGAACCTCGGCTGACCGGACCTTCCACTCGCTGTCAGGCTCGCCGAACAGCAAGGCATCCGCGGCCTCCAGCAGTTGCTCCCGTTCCCTGGCCTGCAGTTTGGTGGCTCCCTGGTGATCGATCGTGTCGAGCAGCGCCGTGTAATGAGCGCCACGAGCAATCATTGGCTCTGCGGTCATCATCGCGGTACTCACGTTAGCGCCGCTTCGCACGCGCGCGGGGGATCTCGCCGATCAATAACAGGCTCCGTCAACGGTGCCCTGCCACGGCTCAGATTCCGGCTGCGCAACCCTAGCCCAGATCTTGCGGCGAGATGGGCGCCCCGAAGAGCAGATGCCGAAGCGTTCCGACGACTCAACGGTGACCAATGCGTCAGCCTCGCGGTCCTGTGTCGAAGGACTGTGAGTGGAACTCGAGTGTGCTCGGTTGGCGGCCGCTGCGGCCGTGTCCTTCTTTTAGGACGGCGATTGTGTGCGCGTTGGCGGCGATGTTGAACGGTCGCGTGTAGTCTATGCCCGGCGAAGCCCGGTAGCGGCAGGGCGTCCTCCGCAGTCGCGGCGACGAGTCACTGTGGAACTCCGCCGTTTAGTCGGATGAGGCACGTTCGGTTGGCTCATAGCACAGCGCTTGCAGGCCCAGCGTGGGGCGGAATGTCACCGAGGCAACGGGCGGCTGAGGCGGGTGACTGAAACGCCGCCGGCCGCTGTGCACCCCCGGTCCCGCTGGGGGGTACTCCCGTCGATGATGCTCGCTGACACTCAGCAGCCGCGGTTGCTCAAGCGGCTGCGCCAGGCCGGCAAGCAGCCGGTCGCTTTTGCCGAGCTGCACGCTTGCGGGATTGACTGCCCGGCCGCGGTCGTGTCCGAGCTCGAGCTGCACGGATACGCGATCGAGCGCGTCTATAACCACGGGCGGCTGATCGGCGTGCGCCTGCTCGGCCCAGAACCCCCCGAAGCGCTCGCAGCACAGCCGCGGCGCCGGCCGCACCGATAGCCAGCCTCCGTACGCCCGCGCTCCCCGCAGATCGTTCAGGCTCCGAGCCGACAGCGAGCTAGTGGTCGCTGCTCACGTTCCGCGTCCGTGGCGGTAGTGTGTCAGTTTGACCCTGGGCTCGTACTGCCCTTTGGCGCGGCAGTAGGCTCGGGGGCAAACCATGGAACGGTTACGCCGAGACATCGGGTGGTGGATGAGCTACATTCCGCGCCTGATCGGCCATTTCAGGAATCGGCGTCAACTCGGCCAGCCGGTCGGGCCTGCTCCCCGTAGCGCCCGGGAACGAATGCGGCAGTCCCGATCTGGAGTTCAGAGATCACCCCGATCATCGCGTCGGCGAGAGTGAGACCGATCCGTCCGCGTCCGCCTAAGCGCTGACTGTCACCCAGGGCTCCTATTGCCCCGGCCGCCCGCAGGGAATAGGATCCAGCGTGGGGTAACCCCTGACTGATCGGGCAGTCGAGCCCTTCGCCGGATCTGCGGACACGACGAGA
>JBKQJQ010000485.1:0-10230 GCA_052147875.1 Solirubrobacteraceae bacterium
AATCGGACACTTCGAACTGCTCGCTCCAGCCGTCTACGTGCTCGCGGCGCTGACCGTCTTCACGATGATCCAGCGGATCCTCTACGTCCGCAAGCAACTGAACGCCCCGCCGGCGCCGTAACGTCGCGCTGCCCGCGTCGCCACGGACCGCCAGCCGCCGTTATACGGGAGGGTCGCGCTCGCACTCGGGTAGCGCCGCCGGCCATGGGTACACCGGTCGGTACCATGACAGCCATGCCGTTGCCTCGATCCGATTCGCCCGGCGGCCGGGGCGCCCGGGCCCGGATCCTCCACGCGAGCCGGACCCTGTTCCGCGACCGCGGCATCAACGCGACCGGGGTGGCCGAGCTCGCGGCTGCAGCGCACGTGTCCAAGCGCACCCTGTATCAGCATTTCGCCAGCAAGGACGAGCTCGTCACCGCCTGCCTGCGCACCTACGAGAAGGAAGGCGACACCGGCCCGGAGCGTGCGCTGGCGCGATCGGACCTGACCCCGCGAGCCCGGCTGCTGGAACTGTTCGGCACGCTCGCCGACGCCGGCCATCCGATGCGCGGCTGTCCGTACGTCAGCGCGGCGGTCGAGCTCGCAGACCCTGGGCATCCCGCGCACCGGCTGGCGGCCGAGCACAAGCAGCGCTTTGCCGAGCGGCTCGCGGATCTCGCCCGCGAGGCCGGCGCCCACGACGCCGAGCGGGTCGGCCGCAGGCTCGCCCTGCTATACGACGGTGCCGCCGCCCAGGCGGTCGTCTACGACAGCGGTGACACGGTGGCCGAAGCCCACGCGATGGCCGCCGCGATCCTCGACGACGCGATCGGCTAGAAGTAAACCGCTCGGTTTGCCTGGACGGCGCGCGGGGGCGCCGCTCGCAATAGAATGGATACCTTACGGTTTACATTTTGGCGTAACTGCGCGTCCACCCCTGGGGTACGTGTGAGCAGCGCTCAGAGCGCTTACAAACTTCACAGAAGGGACGTGGATCCATGAGCACCACCAACGGCTCCAAGAACGGAGCCTCGCGCCATCAACACGAGAAGGTGCGCGTCGCCATCATCGGCGTCGGCAACTGCGCGAGCTCGTTCGTGCAGGGTATCCAGTACTACCGCGATGCCGACCCCACGGCGCAGGTCCCCGGCCTGATGCACGTCGATCTCGGCGGCTATCACGTCCGCGACATCGAGTTCAGCGCCGCGTTCGACATCGACGCCGACAAGGTCGGCAAGGACCTCTCGGAGGCGATCTTCGCCGGCCAGAACAACACGCTAAAGCTCGGCGATGACGTACCGAAGCTCGGTGTCGAGGTGATGCGCGGCATGACCCACGACGGACTCGGCAAGTATCTGAAGGAGAAGATCACCAAGGCACCGGGCCCGACGGCCGACATCGTCGACGTCCTCAAGCAGACGCGCACCGACGTCGTCGTGTCCTACCTACCCGTCGGCTCCGAGGAAGCGACCAAGTGGTACGTCGAGCAGCTGCTCGAGGCCGGCTGTGGTTTCGTCAACTGCATCCCGGTGTTCATCGCCCGCGAGGAGTACTGGGATAAGCGCTTCAGGAAGGCCGGACTCCCAATCGTCGGCGACGACATCAAGTCCCAGGTCGGCGCGACGATCGTCCACCGCGCGCTGGCGCGGCTGTTCCACGAGCGCGGCGTCAAGCTGCTGCGCACCTCGCAGCTCAACGTCGGCGGCAACATGGACTTCTACAACATGCTGGAGCGCGAGCGGCTGGAGTCCAAGAAGATCTCCAAGACCAACGCCGTGACCTCGATCATGGGTCACGAGCTGCCGCCAGAGGACGTCCACGTCGGCCCGTCGGACTACGTACCGTGGCTGACCGACCGCAAGTGGGCCCACATCCGGCTCGAGGGCCAGGCATTCGGCGACGTGCCGCTGACCGCCGAGATGAAGCTCGAGGTCTGGGATTCGCCCAACTCGGCCGGCATCGTGATCGACGCCGTTCGGTGCTGCAAGCTGGCGCTCAATAACGGCCTCTCGGGCCAGCTAGATGGGCCCAACTCGTACCTGATGAAGTCGCCGATGCACCAGCGCCCCGACGCCGAGGCGCTGGAGCTGACCGACGCATTCATCAAGAAGTACGCGCGTAAGCCGGTCCCGGCGCGGGCCAAGGCCGCGGCGAAGTAGTCCGCCTAAACTCCGCGACGTGAGCGGCGACCCTCTCGCGATCGCGCAGGTCACGCCGTTCGCCTGGGAGGTGGGCGGCGATGTCAACGAGTACATCGCCCGCGTGTCGGACGAGCTCGCGCGGCGCGGCCACCGCGTGCTGATCATCGCTCCGTCGGACAGCAACGCCCTTGTCCGTGACACCCGACGGGCGATACGTGACCAGGGCGAGTCGCTGCTGGAGAAGGCCGACGGGGCTCCGGTTGTGCTCGGTGTCGGCGAGGTGCTGCCGTTCTCGCCGACCCGGCGCCGCGCCGCCTCGCTGCCGGTCGACGTCGCGCGGACGATCGAGCAGGCCACCAGCACGCTCCCGCTCGACGTCGTCAACGTCCACGAGCCGTTCGCCCCGAGCGCCTCGAGCGTGGCGCTGCGCCACTCGCGCGCGCTCAACGTCGGCAGCTTCCACGCACCGACGGAGCGCGTCCTGTCGACACAGCTGACGCGACCGCTGACCCAGCTGCTGTTCTCGCGGCTCGACGCGCGGACCGCCAGCTATGCCGCAACACGCAAGCTGCTGCAGCGCTACTTCCCCGGCGACTACCGCGTGATCACGCCCGGTGCGGACCGTGAGCCACCGCGCGAGCCTTCACAGCCGCTGGAGCTGGTGATGATCGCGACCGAGGAGCGCTCCGCGGTGCGCATCTTCCTGCGCGCGCTGCGACTGCTCGGACCCGAGCTCGAATGGCGCGCGACCGTCTGGTCGCGACGTCCGACCGCACCGCCGGCGACGCTCAGCCGGCTGGTCCGCGACCGCGTGACGTTCGTCGACGGCAGTGACCGCAGCGAGCGGGAAGTCCTGATGACCGCGGACGTCGCCGTGTTCGCCTCTGACGGGGCCCGGGCGATCCCGGGCACACTGGTGCGGGCGCTCGGTGCGGGGGCGGTCGCGGTCGCGTCGCGCCTGCCGGTCTACGAGGAGGTGCTCGCCGACGGCGAGCGCGGGCTGATCTTCGAGGCTGGCGAGACCGAGACGCTCGCGACCCATCTCGAGCAGCTGATCTCTGACCCGCGGCTGCTGCGCGAGCGCCGCGCGGACGTGGAGCAGTTCGGTTGGCCGCGCGTCGCCTCCGAGCTCGAGGACGTCTACTCCGAGCTCATCGCCCGGCGCCATGACCGCGTCGGCGACGGTCGCCTCCGCGCCCGGCTGTCGCAGCGGGCGCTGATCGACGTCGACCTGCACATGCACACCGACCACTCGTACGACTGCGCGACGCCGGTCGAGGTGCTGCTGGCGGAGGCGCGCGCCCGCGGGCTGGGCGCGGTCGCGGTCACCGACCACAACGAGATCTCCGGTGCGCTCGAGGCGCGGGCCAAGGCCGACGGGCTGACCGTGATCGTCGGCGAGGAGGTCAAGACCGCCGGGCAGGGCGAGGTGATCGGCCTCTTCATCGAGGAGAAGATCCCGCGCGGAATGACCCTCGAGGAGACGATCGCCGAGATCAAGCGCCAGGGCGGCCTCGTCTACGTGCCGCATCCGTTCGATCGCATGCACTCGGTCCCGGACTATGAGCACCTGCTCGAAGTGATCGACGACGTGGACGCGATCGAGGTCTTCAATCCGCGGATCGCGATCACCGAGTTCAACGAGGAGGCGGTCCGATTCGCCGCCAAGTACCGGATCCCGGCCGGCGCCGGATCCGACGCGCACGTGCCCCAGGGCCTTGGCTCGGTGCGGATCCGGATGCGCGATTTCGACGGTCCGCAAGAGTTCCTGCAGTCGCTGCGCGACGCCGACATCATCCGCAACCCCGCCAGCCTGCTGTATGTCCAGGCGCTTAAGTTCCTGCAAACCAAGGCAATGCCCGAAGGCGCCCGGCGTGCGTCCCGGCAGCGTCGCGTGCGCCGTGCGACCGGCCGCAAGTCCTGATGCAGCGTCAAGGACAAGCACGCGAGCCGTCCAATCGGACAGGGGTGCCGGCTACCGACGACGAGATCAGAGAGAAGTACCTCGAACGCGCGATCCGCGAGCTGAACGCGTTCGCGCGCCGACTCGCCGAGTGCAACCACTGCCCGCGCGGCCAGCTGATGCCGGTCTTGGGGTCAGGGCATCCGCAGGCCGACATCTTCATGATCAAGTACTCGGCGCGGCCGTCGGAGGTCGAGGAGGGGGTCGCGTTCTACGGGCGCACCGGCAACGCGCTGATGAAGTCGCTCAAGCGCTTGTCGATCGATCCGCTGGCGGTCTACGGAACCCTGTGCGTCAAGTGCCCGGTGGCCGACCCGGCGATGGCGGACCCGTCATGTGTCGCCCGGCTGGTCGAGGAGCTCGCGATCGTGTCCCCGAAGATCGTCGTCGTCATGGGTTCCGACGCGCTCACGGTCGTCAACGAGCTCGACGTTCCGCTGTCGCGCGAGCTCACCCCGTCGCCGGGCGAGCTGCAGCGCTTCACGCCGACGATCGAAGCCCTGTACGTGCCCAACATCGACGAGGCGCTCGACGAGGACAGTGCCAAGCGCGAGTTCTGGACCTCGTTCCGGGTTCTCGGCCAGTGGTGGGCAGACCTGCCGCCGTACTGAGGCCTCTTCCGAAAGTCTTCACAACCGCGGCTATGCTGCTCGGCTTTTGAAGACGACAGCCGTGGCGCGGGGGCGCTGCGGGGACTGGAGCATCGATGCAACGACTGAACCTGGTCGCGCTGGCGGCCATGGCGATTGCGGCGGCGGTCGCGCTGCTGCCCGCGACGGCCGCAGCGAATAGCGCCACGCCTCACTACTACCTCGCGCTCGGAGACTCGCTCTCCCAGGGGATGCAGCCCGACCTGCACGGCGCGACGCGCAACACAACCCAGGGCTACGCCAACGACTTGCTGAAGATCGAGCAGGGGAGGATCCCCAACCTGAAGCTGGTCCAGCTCGGTTGCGGCGGCGACACGACGACCAGCATGCTGACCGGGCGCGGCAACACCAAGAACGCGCGTCTGCTGCACTGCGATCGCGCCGGTGGCTCACAGGTGTCGGCGGCGGTTCGCTTTCTGAAGGCACATCACAACAAGGGCGAGGTGCCACTGATCACCGTCGACATCGGAGCCAACGACGTCGACGGCTGCGTCACCGCCCCAAATCTCATCCAGTGCGTGACCAACGGGCTGGACTCGATCGGCAAGAACGTGCCCAAGATCTTCGCCAGCCTCAAGAAGGCTGCGCCGGCGGGCACCACGTTTGCCGCGATGAATCTCTATGACCCGATCCTCAGCGGCTACTTCGCGCCGACCGGGACGAGCGCACACCTGCTCGCGACCGCGTCGGTGACGCTGGCCAAGGAGGTCAACAGCGCGCTCGCCAAGGCCGACAATCGCGGTGGCTTTCTGACCGCCGACGTCGCCGATGCGTTCGACACCTACAACGGCACGACGATGGTCAAGTGGGAGGACCAGCAGATCCCGCTCAACGTGGCGAATGTCTGCAGCTGGACCTGGGCCTGCCAGACGCCGCCCAGCGGACCCAACATCCACCCGAACAAGAACGGCTATCAGGTGATCGCCAACGCGTTCGCGAAGGTGATCGGCAACCGCCTGTCGCGGTAGCTCGAACGGATATTTCGGAGCGAGCCCCGCGTCTGCCGGCGGGCGCTCGCTCTGAAAAATTCGCCCGGTTGGCTGAACGGGCTCAGGTCTCGAGCACGATCTTGCCCAGCTTGCCTCCGGCCTGAAAGCGCTCGTAGGCTGCGACCGCGTCCTGCAAGGGGAACGTAGCCGCGACCGGAACCTTGACCGCGCCGGACGCAAGCAGCGGCAGCACAGAGCGCTCGACCGCGCGCGCGGTGAGCGCCTTCTCCTCCAGCGGCCGTGCCCGCAGCGTCGAGCCATAGATCCGGCCGCGCTTCATCATCAGCAACCCAAGATTGATCTCCCCGCTGGCGCCAGCGCCCGTCCCGATCACTGCGATCCGGCCGCCGATCTCGAGCGCGTTGAGGTTGTCCATCAGGTTCGGTGCGCCGACCAGCTCAAGGACCACGTCAAACGGTCCGTGCTCGGCGAAGCCCTCGGGGGCGATCACCTCGGCCCCCAGCGACGCCACCTCGGCTCGCAGCTCGGGATTGCGGACGGTCGCCGTGACCCGGGCTCCGGCCGCGTGGCCAAGCTGGATCGCCGCGGTGCCGACGCCGCCGGCGCCACCGTGCACCAGCAGACGCTCGCCCGCGCGCAGGCCCGCCTGCGTGAAGATCGCGTCGTGCGCGGTCGTGAACACCTCCGGCGCGCCGCCGGCCTGAGTCAACGACAGCCGCTCTGGAACGCGCATCAGAACACGCTCGTGAACGACCGCTAGCTCGGCCTGACCGCCGCCGCCAACGATCCCCATCACGCGCTCGCCCTCCTCGAACCGAATCGCGCCGCGCCCGCGCGCGGCCACCTCACCGGCGAGCTCGAGGCCGGGAATATCCGGCGGCGAGCCGGGGGGCGCCGGGTAGCCGCCACGGAGCTGGTGCATGTCGGCGCCATTCAGACCCGCGGCGCGCACCCGTACCAGCACCTCTCCGGCGCCGGGAGCCGGGTCCGGGTGCGCGCGCACGAATAGCTGCTTGTCCTTCATCGTTACCGCCTGCATCTGAGCGGTGCACGTTACCCGCGCGGCGCGGCCGGCAACCTCCCGTCGGTCTGGCAGACTTCCGACGTCAAGCGACGAGAGGGGCACGGGATGGGCGCGGTCGACGAGCTGGAGATCAAGACGAACGCGAGCGAGCGCGACGTCGTGCGGGCGTTCAAGGAGGCGTTCTTCGAGCCGCCGAGCCTCGCTGACCACTTCAAGCCGACGCCGATCGCGCACTTTCGCTCCCAGATGACCTGGGAGCCAGCGGAGGTGATGGATTCGGCCGCAGCGGCGAAGCTGGTGAGCGTCAACTTCAACCGGGCGCTCGAGGATCTCCAGCGCTATCGCAGCGAGAGGGGCGAGACGATCGCGCTCACCTACGATGACGGCAAGGTCAGGATGTGGGTCGACAACGAGCCGATGATTGTCGGCGTCGACGTCACCAATCCGCTGGTGTTTCACAGCTACGCCAACGAGGTCTTCAGCCGCCTCGCGCACGACGGGTTCACGGTGCAGAGCGAATCACGGCTTGACGGCTACAACGTGCCTCCTGGCGCGCCGCCCGGCTGGCCGTTCCCCAGCTGACGCGAGGCGGCTCAATTCAGACCGGCGGTGACGGCCTCTTGCGTGAGCCGCCGGATCTGCGCCTCGTGCTCTGCCGAAAGGGGCATCCGCGGCGGCCGGCACGGGCCGCCGTAGCGGCCCACGATGTCCATGGAGAGCTTGATCGCCTGCACGAACTCCGTCTTGGAATCCCAGCGCAGCAGTGGGTGCAACGCGCGGTAGAGAGGCAACGCGGTAGCGATTTCGGCATCCACCGACGCGCGGTACAGCTCGACGCACGAGCGAGGAAAGGCGCTCGTGTAGCCGGAGATCCAGCCCTTGGCGCCCGCCAGCGCGATCTCGAGCACGGTGTCGTCGGAGCCGATCAGCACGTCCAGATCGGGAGCCAGCTCCCGTAGCTGATAGGCGCGCCGGGGATCGCCGGCGAACTCCTTGACCGCGACGATCAATCCATCCGCGTGTAGGCGCGCCAGCAGCTCCGGCGTCAGATCGATCTTCGTGTCGATCGGGTTGTTGTACGCGACGACCGCAAGGCCGACGGCCGCCACCGCGCGATAGTGCTCGAACACGGCCCGCTCGTCGCCGCGGTAGGAGTTGGGCGGCAGCGCCATCACCGCCGGCGCGCCCAGCTCGGCCGCCTGCTCGGCCCAGCGGACCGCCTCGCGTGAGCCGTAGGCGCCGACCGCCGGGACGACGGAAAACCCGTCTGGAGCCGCCTCGATCGCAGTCGACACGATCCGCGCCCGCTCCTCGGCGGACAGCGTCGGATATTCGCCGAGCGAGCCGTTTGGCGTGATTCCGTCACAGCCCGCCGCCGCCAGCCAGACGATGTGCTCGGCGTAGCGGTCGTAGTCGACCTCCAGCCGCTCATCGAGTGCGAGCGGATTTGCCACCAGAACTCCGTGCCACGGCTGACGCTCCACCACGATCCCAGAGCATGACACTCGCACGGCTGACGGGCCGCGAGGCCTGGGCCGCGGGCGGATTCGTCAGCCAGCGCGGGTCAGCTCTGCGACGCACTCGATGTGCGGCGTCTGCGGAAACATGTCGACCGGGCGGACGCGTTCGAGCCGGTAGCCGGCCTCGGCGAGCTGGGCGGCGTTCGGCGCCAGCGTCGTCGGGTTGCACGACACGTAGACGATTCGGTGCGGGGCCGTCTCGATGATCCGCCGCACGACCCTCTGTGACAGGCCGGCGCGCGGAGGATCGACGACCACAAGGTCCGGGCGGCCGGCCTGATCGACCAGCTCGCGCAGCGCGAGCCGCACGTCGCCGGCAAAGAAGTGGGTGTTATCGACCTCGTTGGCGCGCGCGTTGGCGATCGCGTCTGCAATCGCCTCCGGGACGAGCTCAAGTCCCCAGACCTCCGCCACCCGCGGCGCGACCGTCAGCGCGATCGTCCCGATCCCACAGTAGAGGTCGTAGACGCGCTCAAACCCGCTTGCGCGTGCGAACTGGCCCGCCAGCTCGTACAGCTGCTCGGCCATCTCCGTGTTGGTCTGAAAGAACGCCTGCGCCGAGATGCGGAAACGCATCGATCCGAGCAGCTCCTCGAAGCGCTCGGTTCCGGCCAGCAGCTCGGTCTCGCCGCCGTCGGTCGTCTCCCCGGCGCTGTCCTGGCGCGTCCATAGCAGGCCGTCGAACTCGGCACCCGCGCGCGCGAGCGAGTCGCGGTCTAGTCGCGTGCTCGCGGAGGAGACCAGTCGCACCTGGATCGCGCCGGTACGGCGCCCCTCGCGCACGACCAGGTTTCGCAGCTGCCCTTCGCCCGTGCGACGGTCATACGCCGTCAGCCCTTCCGCCCGGCACCAGTCGACGATCCGCTCGCGCGCCTCGTTCCCGCGCTCGGAGGCGAGCAGGCAGTCGCTCAATCCGACGATCTCGTCCCAGCGGCCGGGAGCGTGGAACCCGCAGGCGAGCTCGCCGCTCGGCGCGGTACCGAACGAGTACTCGAGCTTGTTGCGGTAGCGCCACTCCTCGACGGCGGGCACGATCTGCTCGAGTTCGAAGCCGTCGAGCTTGCCAATCCTGCGCAGCGCGTCGTCGACCTGGGCCTGCTTGACCTCGAGCTGGCGCTCGTACGGGAGCACCTGCCACGGCGCGCCCGGGTGATCGGCGACCGGGTCGATGCGGTCCGAGCTGGGCGTCAGGAGCTCGACCACGCGCGCCTCGGCATACGCGCGCTTACGCTTTTCGATCACGGCGCGCACGCGGTCGCCGGGCACGGTGCCCGAGACGAACACCACGTACCCGTTTGTGCGCGCAACGCCCGCGCCGCCGAACGCGAGCGAATCGATTGTCAGCTCGAGCTCGTCACCGCGCCGCGGTCGCGACTGCGTGGCTTCAGTTGTGTCCACCAAGCTCAGGATGCCAGGGACCGGCCGCCGGCACCCGAGCGCCCTCCAGCTAGCTGATCGCCTTCTCCAGTGCGCTGGTGACGGTTTTGCGATTCGCGTGGCTCTTCTCGTAGGTCAAGACCTTGCGGAGGTCCGGCTTCGAGAGGTCACTGACGCGGCTCTGGACCTGGCTGGCGTTTAGGTCGTCGTAGCCGAGGATCGGAAACGACGGGCCGACGCCTGCGGCACGCCGCGCGCGGTCGGCGCCACGCACGATCCGGTCGGCAACCGGAGCGCGGCGTGCACGCCTGGTGGCCGACTCGAGCTGACCGCGACCACGCTCGATCATGGTGTCGAACTCCTTGCGGAACTCATCGCCATGGTGCTTGCCGCGGTTGACGAGCTCAGTTACGAGATCGTTGGCGTCCTTGCGCGTCACCCGCCCCCGCGAGGCGGCATCGTCGAGCGCCTCCTGGACGCGCTCGCGCGTCAGGAGCAGCACGTCCTGAGGCTTGAGCGTGCCGTTCGCAAGCTGCTCGACGACCGACGCGCCGTCTGAGCCACTGGCGCGCTTGGTCTTGGTCGCCGCACCCTTGGCGGTTGAGCGGGCCTGCTTTGCGCCC
>JBKQJQ010000486.1:0-3491 GCA_052147875.1 Solirubrobacteraceae bacterium
GTCAAGATCTCGCCACCTGATGCAGCACTGGATATGCGTGCCGAGATGACGACCGTCCGCCCGAAGAAGTCCCCGCCCTCGACCTTCGCGTTCCCACTGTGGATTCCCACCCGGACCGCCACCGGGACACCCGCCCACCCCCGGCTGACGGAGCGTTGGATCGCTACCGCGCAGGCGGCTGCCGAACCGGGGGCCGAGAAGGCGATCATGAATCCATCACCTTGGCCCTTGACGACGGTCCCACCGAACAGCACGACCTGCTTTCTCACGGCATCGTCATGCCAGTCGAGCAGTTCCAGCCAACTCTGTTCGCCGAGCGACTCCATAAGAGCCGTGGATCCCTCGATGTCAGTGAACATAATCGTCACCATGCCATCAGCGGCCATAGCCACGACCGGCGGACGCTCGTCTTGGACCATCGTCAGGATCTCCTCGACCGCGGTCGTCAGCCCGACCCCCAAGGCGTCCTCGTTACCCACCGGCATCGAGAGGTGCCAATGAACGATGCGCCAGTACGCGCCCTCTTCTCGCAGCACAAGAGTCGATCGGGTCATGATCGAGGGCATTCCCTCGATCACCATCAACGCTCTGCTTGCGACCCACCCGACCGTACCCTCTTTCCAGGCGACGGTCTCTTCGATGTCAAAGTGAACCCGCGGCATCTCCGCGAACTGCACACCGACCACTGCACTGATCGCCTCACGGCCCACCCACCACTCGTCAGGTGCGGTACCGATCACGATTGAACCGGGCTGACGCGAGATACCGTCGACAACGCTCTCGAGATCGAACGCGCCAAAAGACCGATACAACCGCTCCATAAACAGAACGAGCTCTGGTGCTGGCTCCATTCCCCTACGATACGCGTCGTACTCTCCGCGGCGCTGCTGCATCTGAGCAAGAGGGGCGGCCACAAGTGCGCTCGGCAGACAGCTCCTACGGGCTACACGCAATCGCCAGCCCGAGCCGGGCGCTGACTGCTACTTTCGTTACCGGCGACGGCCGTTCGCGACTTGCGCTGAGGCGACCAAGCGCAACTTCGCGAGGCGGCGGTGCTAGCCGTAACCGAGCAAGCAGACGCTGGGGAAGCGGGAACCGGCGCCAGTGCTCCTTCCTCAGTGTGATGCTGGTGGGGCGTTGCGCTGTTTGCGCGCGTAGTGGATTGTCCTTGACGGCTTCGGGCTGACCCCTGCTGCTTCGGTCGCCCCGTTGGGGCTGACCTGTTCGTGGAGTTGTCGCCCGTCGCCGTCAAGGACGCCCTGGCGTGACCTGATAGAAGCGTGGCACCGCCTCCACTGAGGAATGTCCGCCAGGAGTCCGCTTGATCGGTTCATCGAACGAAGGGACATGGCAGATGGTGACGATCGGAGTCGATCCGCACAAGCAGACCCACACCGCCGCTGCGGTCAACCCGTTGGGCGTGGAGGTTGGGCACCGCACAGCGCCGGCGCGGCCGGCCGGGAACGGTCAGTTGCTGGAATGGGCTCGAATGCTGGCCAGCGAGCGGGTGTGGGCGGTCGAGGACGTCCGCAACGTTTCGGGCAGCCTGGAGCGGTTTCTGATCGACCGTGGCGAGAGGATCGTGCGGCTAGCGCCACAGCTGATGGCCGGCGGTCGTCGTGGCGTGCGCACGCGTGGCAAGTCTGATCCGATCGATGCGTTGGCGATCGCTCGCGCCGCGTTGCGCGAGGGCACGGAGACGCTGCCGACTGCAAGGCTGGCCGGTCCCGAGCGCGAGATTCGCCAACTGGCGCTGTATCGCGAGCGGTTTTTGGACATGCGCACCCGGCTATCGAACGAGCTGCGCTGGCAGCTGCACGATCTATGGCCCGATTGGGAGCTGCCTGCCAGAGCGCTTGCGCAGCCCGGCTGGCAGACCAAGATCGCCTCCCGATTGGCGCGGGCGCAGCAGACCACCCAGGTCCTGATCGCCCGCGACACGATCCGCCGGATCCGTGAGCTCAGCCGCGCCACCAAAGACCTCTACAACAAGATCGCCGCACTGATCAGGAAGGTCGCGCCGCAACTGTTGGCCGAACCCGGCATCGGCGTGCTGCTCGCCGCCAAGTTCATCGGCGAGATCGCCGGGATCGAGCGCTTTAGCTCAGACGCCCAGCTCGCCCGCCTCGCCGGCTGCGCCCCAATCCCAGTCTCCAGCGGACGAACAGACCGCTACCGACTCGATCCCGGCGGCAACCGACGGCTCAACAGCGCCTTCTACATGCTCGCACTCATCCGCATCGCTCACGACCCCCGCACCGCCGTCTACCTCCAAAAACAACGCCAGAACGGCAAGACCCAAAAGGAAGCGATCCGCAGCCTCAAACGCCACCTCGTCCGCCGCGTCTACCACCTCCCTACGCGACCCCAACACCGTCTCACTCACCATCTGCTTGACATAGAAGACTCACGAACCAGCGGTCACGTCGAGCTTCGCGGCGCCGGCGATCATCGCTTCTGCTTCGGCTTGGCCGATCACCGGAGCGGCAGCGCCACGACCAGACCTGTGTCGGCGACATAGCAGAAGTCGTCTGGGCTCGGTCAGCTCGTGACGGCGAGGTTCTCGAAGAACGCCGCGACTTCATCCGGATCAACCGGATCGGTCAAGCTCTCGCGCAGCATCTCGACGACATCGGGGAACTCCGTGGCGCTGAGCTGCTCGGCCGCCTCAGCGACGTCATAGAGGGTCCGGCGCAACGAGACCGCAGGACCCAGCAACGCCCAGTAGGCGCCAGCGCGACCCTCGTACGGAGATCCGACACTGCCGGCGTTGATGAAGCGGTGATCGCCGAGCCGGCGATCGAACTGGCGGTGGGTATGACCACCCACCACGACCGCCTCAGCGACACCTGACAGGATCTCGCTCAAGCGCTCGTCGCTCGTCACGGTCGTGATGATCTCGGTGTCGCTTCGCGGCGAACCGTGACAGAAGACGGTCGGTCCAAGACCGTCGACGTCGAGAACCACCGTCGTGCGGAAGTCGGCCAGAAAATCGCGCTGGTTGCGCGAGATCCGCCCAGCGGCGAACGCCGCGGCCCGCTCCGCCGGACCGCTTTCGCGCTCGGGCCTGCGCCGCCCCTGGTCGTACGCGTCAACGACCTCTCGGTCGGCGTTGCCGCGAACAAACCGCGCGTACGGGCCAAGCACCATCACCTGCTCGATGGTCTCGCGCGGCAACGGCCCCGCCGCGACATCGCCGCCGATCACGACCGTCTCGACCCCTTCTCGAGCAACCTCGGCCAGTACCGCCCGCAACGCGGGCAGATTGCCGTGGATGTCGTAGAGGGCCGCGACCCGCATCAGCGAGATCATCTCAGGGCCACAACTGGACACAGCCTCGCTCCCCCTCCCACGCACAGGCGGAACTCTCGCGGCGGTTCTGGCGAGGCCACATTGCTTCTGCTTGCGGACAATAGGAGCCACGCTCGTGCTGGCGTCCATCGCTACCCGCGCGGGCATGACATCCAGGTCTCGACCCGCGCGCGTTGCGA
>JBKQJQ010000487.1:0-21305 GCA_052147875.1 Solirubrobacteraceae bacterium
AGCGCCCGCTTGCCGACGATCACCGGGTGCACGAACTCGACGGCGACGTGGCGAACATCTGACCGGGCGGCGGGGGAGAGCCCCAGCGCGATCAGCCGGCCGCCGCGGGCGAACCGCTCCGCCATCCGGTGGCAGAGGCGCGCGATCCGCTCGGACTCGGAGCCGAAGAACGCCGAGCCGGCGACCTCCCGCTGCGTGAGGCGCTCCCCGAGCAGCGCTTGCACTGCCTCGACGGAACGCACGGGGCTCATGCCTGAACGCCGACTCGCCGGTGCGCCAGCTCAGTCAGCCAATCGCGCAGCTCGGTGACACCCTCGCCGGTCTTGGCGCTCGTCAGCAGCACTCTCGCCTCGGGGTTCACGACGTCGACGTTGTACATCAGCTTGTCGAGGTCAATGTCGAGGTGCGGGAGCAGGTCGAGCTTGTTGATCACGACCAGCTCGCAGGCGCGGAACATCAGCGGGTACTTGAGCGGCTTGTCCTCGCCCTCGGTAACCGCGCAGACCATCGCCCGCGCGTCCTCGCCGATTTTGAATTCTGCGGGGCAAACCAAATTGCCGACGTTCTCGATCACGAGCAGGTCGAGGTCGTCGAGCGGCAACTCCCCGAGCGCCGAGCGGACCATGTTCGCGTCCAGGTGGCACTCGCCGCCGAACCCGTTGTCGGTGTTGAGCTGCGTGACGGGGACGTGAAGCGTCGCCAGCCGGTCGGCGTCGATCGAGCCATGCACGTCCCCCTCCAGCACGCCGGCCCGGACTCCGGGCAGCGGTTCGCCGATCGCGCGCTCAAGCAACGTCGTCTTGCCGGCGCCGGGCGCGCTCATCAGGTTCAGGACCGTGACCTCGTGGCGATCGAAGTCGTCGCGGTTGGCACGGGCGATCGTGTTGTTGGCGTCGAGCGCGTCCTGCACGACCCTCACCTTCGTGCGGTGCATGTTGCCTCCTGTTCCTCGACTTCGATGTAGTCAACCTCGAGCTCGTCGCCGGCCGCCACCTCGACGTCCGCTGACCCGCAGTCGGGGCAGCGGAAGGCCGGGATTTGCGGCGACCACTGGCGCTCGCAGGCGCGGCAACGCAGCCGCGCATCGATCCTCTCCAGCTCCAGCGTGGCGCCCTCGCAAGGCGTGTCGCGGGCGACGATCTCGAAGTAGAAGATCAGCGAGTCCGGGACCACCTGACGCATCGCGCCGGTCCGCAGCCGCACGGTCGTCACGCGGCGGTCGTCGGCGTGCTTGAGCGCCGTGTTCAGTACAGCCGTCGCGATCGATAGCTCATGCATCGCCGGACTGCAGCTCGGCGACGGTTTCGAGCACCACGTCGGCGGCCTTTGCGAGCGCGCCATTGACCGGGTCCGAGAGGCCGAAGCCGACGTCCTCGACGACCTCCGGCTCGCACGCGACGACGAACACCCGTCCCGGCCAGCCGCCGACGTACTTGACGAACCGCAGCACCGTCTGCGGGTCCATCCCGTGCGGATCGAGCACCTGCCCGTCCTCGATCTTGCCGTCGACCTCCTCGGGGTCGGCCTCCATCACGTACAGCGTTCCCGGCGGCTCGCCCTGGCGGCTGATGTCGATCAGGATCAGCGCGTCGTAGCCGCGCATCACCTCGTAGGCGAGATCGAGGCCACCGGTTCCGAAGTCGATCACGTGCACGCCCGGCGGCAGCTGACGGTCGGATAGCAGCTTCGCGACCTGGCCGCCGAAACCATCGTCGCGCAGCCATGCGTTGCCGATCCCGGCGACGAGGATCTGCTTGGTTCTCTGAGCAGTTTCAGTCACAGCGCCTCCACCTCGTTTGCGAAGAAGAACAGGTAGCGGCCGGTCTCGCGCATCAGCTGCTGGCCGGGGTCGTCGTCCACCGTGACCCCCAGGTAGACCTTGTCGTCGTAGTCGAGGTAGATGCGCTCGATCGTCGCCCGGCGGCCGTCGAGCATCCGGTCGTAGACGTCGCGGTCGGTCCCCGGACGGAGCACGAGTTTGGCGCCCTTCTCGAACGTCACGCCGCCGACCGTCACGCGCTGCTCGCCGGGGTTGTTGTCGATTTCCCCAAGGGGGCCACCTCCGAGCTCGCCGAAGGGAGCGTCGATCTCCTTCAACCCGCCGTGCAGGTCGATGATGTCGTCGCCGGTCAGCGCCAGCGCCCGGTCGAGCATCGCCCTGACGGTCGGGTCGTGGCTCGCCGATGCGCGCTCCTCGTCGGTCAGCGAGTGGACGTGGAGCACCAGCGCCTCCTCGATTTCGGTGTTGTCGAACAGGTTGCCGCGGCTCTGAGGCGCGATCTGCGGGTGGTCGGGGAGGACGATCGCCGCGCCGAGCACCGCGTCGTCGGTCGGCGTCGCGAGAACCGGCCAGGTGTTGACGCTCTCGCGGCCGGCCTCGAGCGGCGACACGAACCGCCCATCCTCGATCTCGACCACGATGTGGACCGAGATCAGCGCTCGCTGCAGCGCCCGCGCGCGATCGAGCCCGGCCTCGACCTCGGCCGTGTTGTGCACGCAGCAGCGGGCGACCCCGTCCTCGTCCCAGCGCAGCGTGAAGCGCGCGCGGGCGCCCTCGACTGTCGTCCGCTCGCCGGGGCCGACCGGGCCGAGCTCGGTCCGCTGCGCGGCTGCCTCGTGGCGCTCACCGCTGGCCTCGAGCCACCTGATGGTCGCGTGCAGGGCGCTGCCGCCATCGGTCACGCACTCGAGGCGCGCATGGTCCAACGCGCCCGCGCACTCGGCTGCATAGGCGGGCGGGTAGACGATCCCGAACGGTGTCGGGGTGGCGTTCTTGGTCGCGCCAGGCGTGTACGGATACAGCGCGTAGCCCTCGTAAAGGAGCGTGTCGACCAGCTCGTCAATCATCGAGCAGCTCCCTCACGCAGGCATCGAAGCTCGCCACCCCGCGCTGCGCGCGGCGCCGGTTGAGCGCCTCGAGCGTCTCGTCGCTGAGCCGGATCCAGCCGCCACCGGGATAGTGCTCCTCGATCATCGCGCGCCAGGCCGAGACCGGCATCCGGTACTGGGCGGTGCTGCTCCAGGGCACCGGGATCACCTGGAGGCGGTCCGGGCCGTGGAAGAAGACGTTGCCGTTGAAGTGGAAGCTGAGTGGGATCTCGCCGTCCTCGACGGCGTAGAAGTACTTCGCCGCCGCGACCTCGAGGTCGTACGTGCAAGGGACCTCGATCGCGAACGTCGTCGACCCCGAGAACGTCGGCACGGCCGCAGACACCCGTGCCCACGCGAGCCCCGAGGTCGCCGGGGCCCACGACGCGGGCGGGCCGAACAACTCGGCCAGTCGTTCGCGCGTCTCGGGGTCGTAGCCCCTCCGAGCGGGATCGATCATCACCTGGACCGTGAGCGCGATCGACTGGATCTCGTGTCCGCTCGGGTCTGTGACGGTCGCGGTGAACAGCATCGTCGGCGTCGCAGCGAAGGCCGCGTGTGCAGCGCCGGTGACCGCGAACTCGGGCTCGGGCGCCAGCGTCGCCCAATGGGCCGGATCGAGCTCGGTGCTCATCGCAGCGCCTCGGAGGCGGGCACGGATCGCGCCCGGATCGCGGCGAAGAACTCGGGCACCGCGCGCTCGATCGCGTCGCCACCGGAGATTCCCTCCCAGCGCGACTTGATCAGCCCGACGAGCGCGTAGCACTGATCGATCGGAACGATCGCGTACTCGGGCGGGTCGGACAGGCGGTTGACGACCAGCGCCTCGGCATCGGTCTCGAGCTGCTCGAGTGATGGGTTGGCTGCCACCAGCGCCTCCCACGCCTCGAGCGTCAACTCGGACTCGGTCGCGCCCGCCGGGCTGGGATAGAACGCGACCACGCCGTCGGTGACCGTGCTGCGCATGAAGAACGCGAGTCCGATCGGGATCCGGAACTCCGCCCACACCTCGTCGCTGCACTCGAAGCCGTCGAGCCACACGATTCGCATCCCCGTCGGCCGGTACTCGGCGTCGCCGGAGTGAAGCGCCCAGCACGCCTCGCACGTGCAGACGATCCGCCGCTCGACCAGGTGCAGCATATGGCGGTGATCGTCGGGGATCGTCGTGCGGCACAGGTCGCAACGCTCCTGGGAGGCAGCCGACGCCGCATCGGCGGCGCGCGACGCCGACCCAGACTGGGCCAGGGTCCGCATCCGCGCCACCATCTCGGCTCGGCGCCGCGCCGCGATCATCGCGTCGAGCTCGGCGCTCAAACCGGGATCGCCACCCGCACGCCGCCGGCCTCGAGCAGCGGCACGGGACGCAGCTGCAGCGGCTCGCCGCCGGCCGCGCGTCCCGCTCGCGGCAGGTCGAACTCGGCATCGCAGGCCGCGCAGCGCAGCATCCCCGCCCGCAGCTCGCCGTCGCTGATCGATGCTCCGCACGACGCACACTCGTCGACATACGCCAGTAGCCGGCCGTCGACGTCGGCGAGCACGAGTCCCACGCCGTCGACCTCGAGCGCCCGCAACGAGCCGGGCGCCGGGCGCCCGGAATCCTGAACCGGCACCCAGTGCGCAGGCGGCGGCTCGGCGGCGAGCGGCAGCTCGGTGGAGTGGACGATCGGGAGTTCCACGCCGGCCATCGGCAACGCAGCGGCGCCGTTCCCGAAAGCCGGCTCCTCGGTCACGCCCTCAACCTCGAGGGCCGCGAGATCCGGGGCGTGCTCATCAAGCGCCTGCTTGATCGCCAGTTCGAGCGTCGCCCGCGACGCCGCGCAGCCGTTACAGCTGCCCTGCAAGACCAGCTTCGCGACCCCGTCGTCGATCCCGATCAGCTCGACGTTGCCGCCGTGGGACTCCATGTACGGGCGGACCGTGTCGAGCGCCTCGATCACGCGCTGCTCGAGCGATACCGGGTACAGATCGTGAATCAGCAGCAAGCTCGCGACCACTCCGTCCTGCGACAGCTCGTCGAGGATCGTCGCGCCCGCCTGGCGGGACTCCGAGATCACCTCCATGATCCGCGCAAGCCCATCGCCGTACATCGCGATCACGGCTGCTACCAGCTCCTGCGCCAGTTCCCGAGCGCGGGCGTCCGACAGCTGATCGATCTGCGCCGACAGCTGTTGGACCCGGTCGAGCAGCTCGCCGGGAAGCGCATCCGTGGCCATGGCTAAACGCTAACTCAGACCGGTCGGGGTGTGGATCACCTTCTTCACGCGGCCCGCGCCGGTGTACATGTGCACTCCGCACGGCAGGCACGGGTCGAAGCTGCGGACCGCCCGCATGATGTCGATGCCCTTGAAGTTGTCCGGGCCGTTCTCCTCGAAGATCGGCGTGTTCTGGACAGCATCCTCATACGGGCCGGGCGTCCCATACGTATCGCGCGGGCTCGCGTTCCACGGCGTCGGCGGGTAGGGCTGGTAGTTGGCGATCTTGCCCTCGCGGATCACCATGTGGTGCGAGAGCACGCCGCGGGCGGCCTCGTGGAAGCCGCAGCTGACGGCCTCGTCCGGGACCTTGAACTCCTTCCAGCTCTTGGTCCGTCCGGCCCGCACCTCCTTCAGAGCCCGCTCGAGACAGTGCAGCCCGACCAGCGCCGCGTACGCCTGGTGATACGAACGGGCCCGGTCACGCTCGACCGCGTTTGACTTCTCCGGGACCTTCCACTCGAGCTCCATCTCGGGCATCGAGGCCGACTTCGGCAGCACCATCTGGATTGAGTGGCCGGTCGCCTTCAGGTATCCGAAGTCGACCAAACCCGCCTTCGCCGTGCACCACTGGCGCGCGAACGGGCCGCCGCCGGTGTCGCAGCAGACATGCGTGTCAGTCCGCTTGTCGTAGATCCGAGGTGACACGACCCAGCTGTACTTGTCCGCCCAGTCGCGCTTCTGCGGCTTGGGCAGCGTCTGCTTGTTCCAGGGATGGTTCTTGTCGACCGGATTGCCGAGCGGATCGTGAGTCACAAACGTCGGCTCGTTCTCCCAGCTGTCGAAGTACGAGCTGCCGAGCAGGATCCGGATCATCAGGTTGATCTCAACCAGATCGGTCGAGATCAGTTCGCCATTGATCGCGACGCCCGGGGTGATGTAGCGCTTGCGCCCCCAGTCGGTCATCGTGCGGTAGTTGTAGTCGACGTAGTCGGGGTCGTCGAAGCAGCCCCAGTTGACCAGGTTGGTGTCCCTGTAGCCGACCATGTCGTAACCGGGCAGCTCGGTCAGGAAGAAGTCGTACAGGTCGTCGTGCATCGGCACGGTGCGCTTGACGTAGTCCATGTAGCGCATCAGCCGCACGTAGTAGTCGGTCAGCGTCTGGTGCGTGATGTCGGCGCTGCAGCCGCCGGGCATGATTGTCGACGGGTGCGTGTGCCGGCCGCCGAACAGGCAGTACATCTCACGCGTGTAACGCGCCACCTGGAGCGTCTCCAGGTAGAAGCTGCCGGTGAACGGGTTCAGCGCCCGCATGATGTCGGCGATCGTCTTGTAGCCGTGGATGTCCTGGTGCGGAGCCGAGGTGTTCTCGGCCTTGGCGAGCAGGCTCGGGTTGGTGTCCTTGACCATCTGCTCGCAAAAGTCCACGTTCGCCATGCAGTCGTTGAAGATCGCGTGGTCGAACATGTAGTCAGCCGACTCGGCGAGGTTGAACGCCAGGTCACCGAGCGGCGGCGGCTTGACGCTGTAGGCCATGTTCTGGTTCAGGCACGAGCACGTGCAGTGGTTGTCGCCGCAGATGCCGCAGATCCGGCTGGTGATGAAGTGCGCGTCGCGCGGGTCGATCCCCTTCATGAAGATGTCGAAGCCGCGGAAGATCATCGACGTGCTGTAGCACTTGTTGACCTTCTGGTTGGTGAAGTCGACCTCCGTATGGATCCCTAGGCTGCCGACGATCCGCGTGATCGGATCCCACGACATCTCCTTGACGACGACCTTCTGGTCAGTTGTTGTGGCCATGTTCGAAAACTCCTTGCAGTGAAAGCGTTGTCGGCTGGTCCGAGGGGCGCTACCAGCGCTTCTGGTAGCCGCTGCTCAGCACCGGTCCCGGCCGTCGCCACTCCGGCTCGATGTCGTATTTCTTGGCGATGTTGCGGCCGCGGAAGTAGCGGAACACGGGGCCGTAGGTGAAGCGCTGGAAGTTCGCCGCGGCGCCTCCCCACTGATCCTCATCCATGAACGGCATGTACTTGTCAGGGAAGCCGGGCATCGTGCATGCCATGCAGATGCCGCCGACGTTCGGGCAGCCGCCAATCCCGTTGACCCAACCACGGACCGGCACGTTGCACTTGACGACCGGGCCCTTGCAGCCGAGCTTCACCAGGCAGCGGTGGTCGGATCCGTACTCGGTCGCGAAGTTGCCCTGCTCGGTGAAGCCGGCCCGGTTGCAGCCTTCGCGAACCGTGCGCGAGAACAGCCACTTGGGGCGCAGCTGCTCGTCGAGCTCCGGCGCCGGCGCCATCCCCGCGAGGTGGAACACGAGGTACATCAGGACCTCGGTCATGTTGTCGGGCTGCGCCGGGCAGCCGGGGATGCAGATCACGGGCAGGTTGGCCTTCGAGCGCCACTTCCAGCCCAGATAGTCGGGCAGCCCCATGGCGCCGGTCGGGTTGTTCTTCATCGCCGGGATGCCGCCGTAGGTGGCACAAGTGCCGACCGCGACGACCGCGGCGGCCTTCGGCGCCAGCCGGTCGACCCAGCGGTTCAGCGTGATCGGCTGGTCGGTCTCCGGGTCGACGCCGAATCCGGTCCAGTGGCCGTCGCCGTTGATCTGCTCGTTGCCGAGCGATCCCTCGACGACCAGCACGAACGGGTCGAGCTTGCCCTGCTCGGCGTCATACCAGGCCTGGATGTACTCGTCGCCGACCTCGAACGCGATCACCTGGTTGTGGATTACGACCCGGGGCATACCGGGGATCACGCCCTGGATGATGTCCTCGAGGCTCGGATTGGTGGCGGACGTCATCGCAACCGAGTCGCCCTCGCAGGAGAGACCGATCGTCATCCACAGGACATGGGCTGTGACCGCCTCGGTCGCCGCTTGATTCGGTACGAACTCGGTTGCCGCCATCGTTAGTCCTCTCTCTCGTCAACAAATCCGCGGCAGCGGATCACCGACCAGCTGATCCATCACGCGCCTGCCGCCAAAAGCCGTCTGCACCAGCACCATCCCCGGAGGCTCGGTCTTCACCTCGCCGATCGCGGCCGCTTGCTCGCATCCGCTCACCTGCCGCAGCGCCGTCAGGGCCGCGTCGGCGGCCTCCGGCGCTACGAACGCCACCAAGCGGCCCTCGTTGGCGACGTACATCGGGTCGATCCCCAGCAACTCGGCGGCCGCCGAGACGATCGGCGACACCGGTACGTCCGCCTCGCGGACCACGACCGATACACGCGATGCACGCGCGAGCTCGTTCAGGACACTGGCGACCCCGCCGCGTGTCGCGTCGCGCATGCAGTGAAGCTCGGCCCCGGCGGCCTCGAGCAGCGCGTCGGCGGCCGGCCACAGCGGGCACGTGTCCGATTCGAGCTCGGCGTCCAGGTCGAACTGGTCACGCGCGAGCATGATCGCCGTCCCATGCTCGCCGATTGGCCCTGACACGAGCACGTGGTCGCCCGGACGGATGCCGTCTGTGCTCAGCTCCGCACGCGCGTCGACCGCGCCGACGCCGGTCGTGCAGAGGTACATGCCGTCGGCGGCGCCGCGTTCGACGACCTTCGTGTCGCCGCCGACGATCTCCACCCCCGCGGCGCGCGCGGCGCTCGCGATCGCCTCGACCTCTTGCTTGAGGACCTCGGCGTCGAGGCCCTCCTCGAGAATCATCGAGACGGTCAGTGCCAGCGGCCTCGCGCCCGCCATCGCGAGATCGTTGACCGTGCCGTTGACGGCCAGCTCCCCGATCGATCCGCCGGGGAAGCGCAGCGGCTTGACGACGAAGCTGTCGGATGTCATCGCTAGCCGGGTGTCACCGAGCGCAACCACGCCCGCGTCGCCGAGCGACGAAAGAACGCCGTTGTCGAACGCCGGCACGAGCAGCCCCTCGATCAGGGTCTGCGTCGCCTTGCCGCCGGCCCCGTGGGCGAGTGTGATCTTCTGGTCGCGGAACCGCGCCCGCTTCGAGCGCGCCGTCTCGATGATCTCGAGCACGCGCTGCTCCCTGCCGGTGGTCGCTGAGTTCGGCGGGGTCACACGGCCTCCCGCTCGCGGGCGAAGCGGCCGAAGTTGTAATACGCGGCGCAGGCGCCTTCCGGCGACACCATGCAGGTGCCGATCGCGTGCTCGGGGGTGCAGGCGGTGCCGAACACCTTGCACTCCCACGGCTTGATCACGCCCTTGAGCACCTCGCCGCACTGGCACGCCTTGGGGTCGGCGACCCGCACGCCCGGGACCTCGAACCGGCGTTCGGCGTCGAAATCCGCGTATGCATCTGACAGCTTGAGCGCGCTCTGGGAGATGAACCCGAGCCCTCGCCACTCGAAGTGGGGGCGCAGTTCGAACACCTCGGCGATCACCTCGAGCGCCCGCAGGTTGCCCTCCTGCGGGACGACCCGCGTGTACTGGTTCTCGACCTCGCAGCGGCCAGCGCCCAGCTGGCGCAGGATCATCAGGATCGACTGCAGGATGTCGAGCGGCTCAAAGCCCGAGATCACCACCGGGCGCTCGTAGTCGGCCGGAATGAACTCGAACGGCCGCGCGCCGACGACCGTGCAGACGTGGCCGGGGCCGATGAAGCCGTCGAGTCGCAGATCGGGCGACTCGAGCAGAGCCCGCAGCGGCGGCACGATCGTCACGTGGTTGCAGATGCACGAGAAGTTCGTCATCCCTTCGGCCTTGGCGCGTTTGAGCGTCAGGGCGGTCGACGGGGCGGTCGTCTCGAAGCCGATCGCGAAGAACACGACCTCGCGGTCGGGGTTCTCGCGTGCAATCCGTAGCGCGTCGAGCGGCGAGTAGACCATCCGGATGTCGGCGCCCCTCGCCTTCGCGTCGAGCAGCGTGTATTCGGACCCGGGTACGCGCAGCATGTCGCCGAAGCAGGTGAAGATCACGCCGTCGTTGTGGGCGACAGCGATCCCATCGTCGACGCGGCCCATCGGGATCACGCACACCGGGCAGCCCGGTCCGTGCACGAGCTCGACGTTGTCGGGCAGCAGGTCGTCGATCCCGTACTTATAGATCGAGTGCGTATGGCCCCCGCAAACCTCCATCACCTTGTAGTGGTGCTTGGGGTCGACCTCGGACAGGATCTCGCCCGCCAGCACCTGGCCCAGCTCGGCGTCGCGGAACTCGTCGACGAACTTCATGCTCATGCGATCGCCACCCCGGCGTGGACCAGCACCCCGTCGCCGGCGGCCACGGGACCCACCAAGTCGACCGCGACCTCGTGGCTCTGGCCCTGATCGTCCCGGCAGGTGGCGGTCATCCCGTCGGTCGCCGTCACCCACATCAGGATGCCCTCGTCGCCACAGGTGATGCAGTGACCGTCGGCGGCCTGGCACTGCTGCCCGGACGCCAGATTGGTCACTCGATCACGCTCGCCTTCAGCTCTTCGAGCTCCTGCTCGTAGTCGCGTCCCATCCGCTGCAGGAGCGCGAGCGTCGCGTGCGCTTCCTCCTCGTCGACCTTCGAGAGTGCAAAGCCGACGTGGATCAGGACCCAGTCCCCGGGCTGCGCCTCGTCGCCGTCGTTGGCGAGCAGGCTGACGTTGATGTTCCGGCGCACCCCGACGACGTCGACCTTGGCGATCTGGTTGACCTCGTCGACCATTTCAACCACCTGTCCGGGAATCGCCAGACACATCTGCTCGATACGTCTCCTCTCAGGCGAAGCCCGCGGCATCTGGTGAGCCCGGGCAACGTGCAAGTCCGGTATACCACCGGCGCCCGTGGCAGGTCAGACCTACGTAACCCTGGTGACAGTAAGCAGGATTACCGGCCGTTTGGGCGTCCGCGGAGATCGGCCGCCAGCGCCCTCTCCACGGCGTAGACTCGCCGCCGGGCCTGACGGCTCGCCCGGACGACCATAGGAGATCGCAGGGTTGGGAGAGATCACCTGAAGCCCGACCAGAACGGCGGCGTGCATCCGCGCTGGGCCGCACAGCCCGGGCTGCCGGCGCGCGCGAACACCTACCGCTACCTGCTGGATCTGGACGTCGATCTGGCCGAGGCGCTCGACGTGCGAATGCGGCTGGTCGCGCGGCCGGCGGCGACCGCGTTCACGTTTGACGCCGAAGTCGGGGAGGTCGCGCTGACAAAGCGGCTCAGTGACGCCGCGCCCGGTCCCGGCGTGCTGGTGCTAGATGGCGTGCTCGCGCTCAACGTCAGGGTCGGAGACCGGATCGCCGCTGAGCTGCTGGGCCCCGGTGATCTCGTCGAGCGGTGCGAGCGCGAGGACGAGGAGCTTCTCTCGTGTACGGTCGGCTGGCGGGCGCTATTGCCGATGCGGTTCGCGGTGCTCGATGCCGCGTTCGCCGAGCGCGTGCGGCCGTGGCCGCAGCTGATGCAGGCGCTGCTGCGACGCGCTGAGCGCCGGGCGCACAACCTCAACGTGCAGCGGGCGATCGCCTCGCAGCCGCGGCTCGACGTGCGGCTGGCGTTGATGCTTTGGCACCTGGCAGCGCGGTGGGGAAGGGTCGAGCCGGGTGGGATCCGGCTGCCGCTGCCACTCACCCACCAGCTACTCGGTCGGCTGGTGGGCGCCGAGCGCCCGTCGGTCTCGCACGCACTCGCGCGGCTGGCCCGGTCGGGCCTCGTCACCGGCCACGGCGACGAATGGCACCTGCACGGCAACATCGAGCAACAGCTGAAGTGCATGGTCGAGCCGAGCGGCGGGCGCATCTCAGCACTTGTCGACGCGAGTGGCGGCGTGCGCTGATGCGGACCGTCGAGTTCGGTCCGGGTTACGCGCGCGCTGAACGCCAGCTGGTCCACATCGTTTGGCTGACCTCGGGGCTTGGCTGCGATGGCGACTCGGTCGCGATGACCAGCGCCACCAGCCCGAGTCTCGAGGACCTGCTGCAGGGGGTGATGCCGGGCATGCCGCGGCTCGCGATCTACAACCCGCTGCTCGCCTACGAGTCGGGCGACGATTTCATGCAGGCCTTCCGTGATGCGGCGGCGGGGCGCCTGAATCCGTTCGTGCTCGTGCTCGAGGGTTCGGTTCCGAACGAGCAGATCAGCGGCGAAGGCCACTGGGCGGCGCTCGGCGTCGACGCCGAGACGGGCGATCCGATCCCCACCAACACCTGGATCGACAGGCTCGCGCCGCGCGCCGCGGCAGTTCTGGCGCTCGGGACCTGTGCGGCCTACGGCGGGATCCCGGCGATGCGCGGCAACCCGACCGGCGCGATGGGACTACGCGACTACCTCGGGGCCGGCTGGGTCTCGCGGCTCGGGCTGCCAATCGTCAACCTCCCGGGCTGCCCCGTCCAGCCCGACAACATCACTGAGACGCTGCTGCACCTGGCGCTTCACCTGGCGGGCGTCGAACCGATGCTCGAGCTCGACGACCAGGGACGGCCGACGTGGCTCTTCGGGCGGACGGTGCAGGAGAGCTGCGGGCGGGCCGGGTTCGCGGAGCAGGGCGAGTTCGCGCGCACGCCGGCCGACAGCCGCGGCTGCCTGGTCAAGCTCGGCTGCAAGGGACCCGTCGTCAAGTGCAACGTGCCGATCCGTGGTTGGACCGGCGGCGTCGGAGGCTGTCCGAATGTCGGCGGGATCTGCATGGCGTGCACGATGCCGGGCTTCCCGGACCAGTTCATGCCGTTCATGGAGCCAAACCCGTTCGGCAAGGCAGCAGCTCGCGTCGGCCAGTTCACCTATGGTCCGGTGCTGCGGCGGCTGCGCCAGCGGGCGATGCAGGCCGCGAGCTGATGGCCGCAGGCGCCGCTGTCGCGTGAGCTGATGCCGACCAAGGTCATATTTCGCTGCGACGTTTGCGGGGCTCATCCCGACCCGTTGACGCAGCTCGCGCTCGAGCACCAGCTGCGCGAGCTGGCGTTCGGTGAGTATCTGGAAGCGCCGCCGGGTCGCTGGCTGGTGTGGCTCGGTGGCGGCCCGCTGGGGCCGCGCCGCTACGCGTGCGCTGAGCATCGTGGCGAGTTGACCGCCTACCTCCGCGAGCACTACGGGACGATCGCCCCAAATCCGTGGAAGCGGCCGCCGTATCCGTCCAGCAGGCGGTCCGCCGACACCGAGCGCGCGATCCGCAACGGGGGTTTCTCGTCGCTTCCGAAGTGGGGGTTTGGATGACGGCCGACGGGCCGCTTGCACAGCCGGTCTTCGCTGGTAGCGGCTACAAGGCGTTTGGCGAGTTCACGCTCGCCGACGTCGAGGCCAGGGCGGCCGAGCTCACCGCCGCCACCGGCTGGGGACCGACGGCGCGCGTCGGCGCCGTCGCGCGCGGCTGGTCGGAGCTGGCCCGGGCGATGAAGGCATCCGGCGCCGGCCGCGTCGACCAGCTGGATCACGAAGCCGCGAGCGAGTTCGCGCGGAGGCTCTGGGTCGTGCCGCCCGGCGGCAGCCTGATCTGAAGCTCAGACCTCGGGTGACATCGGCGCCGTGCCGCCGGCTGATCTGGCGAGCTCGAGGCCCAACCGCCGCCGCGAGACACTGACCGGGTCAGACGCCGCCGACTTGAGCGGCAGCGCGGCTGGGCTCACATCCACCTGCTCGAACCTGAGCAGCGCCGGGTGCATCGGCTTCTGGATCGAGTCCCCCTGCGCGAGATCGCATCCGAGCTCGGCCAGCAGATCGATCGTCTCAAGGCGCTCGACTCCCTCGGCGACGACCCGGAGTCCGAGCGCGTGACCGAGCGCGATCGTCGCCCGGACGAGTTCGACGTCACGGTCTTCGTGCTGATCGTCGAGCGGCGCGATGAAACGGCGGTCGAGCTTCAGCTCGGCGAACGACAGACCGCTCAGGTAGGCGAGCGACGTCACGCCCGCTCCGAAGTCGTCGATCGATACCTCGACCCCGAGCTCCCGCAGTTTGGCGATCGCCTCCTTGGAGCGCTCGAACTCCTCGATGATCGAGTTCTCAGTGATCTCGAGCACGAACGCGCCATGCGGAAGGCCGTGCTCGTTGATCACCGCCGCGACGAGCTCGACGAGCGCCGGATCGAGCAGGTCCGAGATCGAGATGTTGACCGACACACGGACAGGGTGGCCCTCGTTGTGCCATGTCTTGCACTGGTTGAGCGCGTCCAGCAACACCCACCGGGTCAGGCCTGGCATCAGGCCCGCCTCCTCGGCCAATGGCAGGAACGCCACCGGCGGGATCAGCCCGAGCGTCCGGTGCCGCCAGCGCACGAGCGCCTCGACGGCCGGGATCTCCCCGGTCTGGAGGTCGAGCTGCGACTGGTAGTGGAGCACGAGCTGGTTTGACCAGATCGCCTTCTTGAGCTCCCGGGCGAGGCGCACGCGGTTGCCGTCCTCGTCGAACTCGTGGTCGTAGCAGGCCATCGGTACATGCGCGACCTTGGCTCGGTACATCGCGACGTCGGCGCACGCCATCAGGGTCTCGGAGTCCTGTGCGTGCCGGGGAGCGAGTGCGATCCCGATGCTGGCGCCAATCCCGGCGGTCAGCGCGTCGACCGTGAACGGCTGCTCGAGGCTCTCGGCAAGCCGGTCGGCGACCTCGGTCGCGACGTCGAGGTCCGCATCGAGCAGCAGTACCGCGAACTCGTCGCCGCCCAGCCGGACGAGCAGGTCGTCGTTACGCAGCGAGCCCGCCAGTCGGGAGCCGACGCTCTCGAGGATCTCGTCGCCGACCGCATGGCCGAACGAGTCGTTGATCTGCTTGAAACCGTTGAGGTCGAGGAATAGGAATCCGAGATCTCCCTGCGCCTCCGGCCCCTGGGCGAAGTACGCGTTGAGTACGTCGAACAGGTAACGCCGGTTGCCGAGCCCCGTCAGATGGTCGGTCACCGACATCCGGTGCTCGTCCTGGGTCCGCACCCGGAGGCTGCGGATCGACACCGTCATCCTGATCGCGACCAGCACCAGGGTCGCTTCCGCGAGCCCCAGCGCGACCGCGTTGACGTCGCCCACGCCGCCGAGGAACAGCACCGTCGACGCGAGCGCGCCGGCGAGCGCCGGCAGCAGGAAGCCCGGCGGCTTCTGGCCGGCGAGCGGGCTCGACGGGCCCGGCGGGAGCCACATCGCAAAAGACATCAGGTAGGTCGCCACAGGCCACGCGGCTGCGATCAGGAACGTGGCGACGCTGCCGGTCGACCCGAGCAGGTTCAACGTATCCCCGGCGACGTTGATCGTGATCCCGGCCGCGACCAGCATCCACGGCGTCTTGTGCCGGCCAAACAGGACCGCGCTGCCGCCGGCGACGATCAGCAGCAGCAGCACGTTTCCGACCGGGTAGGCGAGGTTGACGGCCACCTCGAGTCTGCTCTGACGGGTCGACAGCTCGACCGCGTGGAAGGCGAACGCGGCGCAGAACGTTGCGGCGGCGAACCCGGCGACGGCGCCGTCGAGCCAGTTGGGCGTGCTCAGGTGCCTGACCTCGCCGCGGACCATCAGCACGAGCGCCACGTAAGCGAGCGGGAAGAACAGCAGGTAGAAGAAGTCGGCGAGCGACGGGACCGATGGCGTTGTCCCACTCAGCGACTCGATCGTCCAGATCACGTCGCCGAGGCTCGAGGTGATCAGGCTCACTCCGAGGATCACCGGCACCACGGCGCGTGCGTTGGTCCGTCGGCGGCCGGCAGCGATGCACATGAACCCGGCGAAAAGCTCGAACAGATCGACGCCCCAGCCCCGGATCAGCGTCGACTGACCCTCGTCGCGATTCGCGACCAGCAGCACCAGGTAGGCGATCAGCAGCGCACCCAGCCCCGCATAGGTGATCAACACTCCGGTTCCTGGCTTCGGCCTCCCTCGGAGCGTGCGCAGCCTCGGACGACGGGTGCTGAGCACCGACATACCCGCGCTGTCGGCCGGAAACCGGTGTAGCTCAAGCGAACGAAGGGATGCTCAACAAACCTACGCTTCGCGGTGCCGGGTCCAACGGCCGGGGGCGGCTTCTACGCGTTGCGCGTCTATAGCACGCGGAACACGCCACGCATCCATGGGTGGATGCGGCAAAAGAACGTGTAGATCCCGGGTTTCAGCGACGTCGGCGTGCTCCAGCTCAGTCTGCCCACGGCGGGCAGCCCGAGCCCCAGCTGACCGGAGTCGAAATGGCCGGCTCCGTTCGCGAGCGGGTACGAGATACCGGTATTGAGACCGCAGGGGTCCTTGCATGCGGTCACGGTGTGGAACACAGACAACATGTAGGCGGCGCTCGGGTCGAGGAACGGAACCCCGGGGCTGAGGGGGCTCGCGTCGTCGTTGACGAACTTCAGCCGTTGGCCCTGGCGGATCGTCGGGATGCACCGGTTGGCGCCGGTCGCGGTGAAGTCGCCCGGATCGAACTGGAACTGGGCGATCTGGATCGTGTGCGTGAAGCACTCGGGGCGGTTCATGACGTTGATCCCGAGCGAATACGACCCACCGTCGTCGCTGTTTTGCTTGAGGTAGCCGTGGGTGATGTGACCGACCTCGTCGAGCTTGTGGTTGAACGGGTTGACGCCGCCATCCGTGTTCCACGTCTCCCAAACGATCATGATCCCCATGACCTCGTACCAGGAGGCTCTGGTCGTGTTGTAGGTGGAGCTGATCCGGAGCACGTCGCCGGCCTTGACCTGGACGCGCCAGCTGGGCGCCGTGGCAGTCATCGCCATATCCCACGAGATCGGGCCCCGATTGTCGAAGTAGTGCGCGTAGGAACGGAACAGGCGCACAGAGTTGGGCTCGTTGCCGGGGATTGCACCGTTGCTGGGGTGCGCGCCCTGACGCATCAGATCGAGCGTGTCGTAGAGGCCTCCCGGGTGTAAGTGTCCGGCGGTGTCGATCAGCGTCCCGGGATGGTCGACCGTGAACTCGTTCAGCGGCTGCGCTGGGGCATCGGGGACCTGGGTCTGACCGTATGCGTCTTTGGCCATGTCGGGAAACGTGAACTTCCCGTTGACGCCGCTGCCCTGCTGAACGTTGAACACCGGGTAGATG
Organism: Solirubrobacteraceae bacterium; assembly: GCA_052147875.1. Lineage (GTDB taxonomy): Bacteria > Actinomycetota > Thermoleophilia > Solirubrobacterales > Solirubrobacteraceae > Palsa-465. Next base: position 16,955 of record JBKQJQ010000487.1, read on the forward strand.
TGGTGGTCCTCGACGTCCATCCAGATCGGGTGGATCGGGGTGATCCCGGCCGACGCCGGATCGGTCAGGGGCACGAAGTTGATCGTGTAGTTGATGTAGACCCGTGCCGGCTTGGCGGTCAGGTTGTGGATCATGTAGTTGAGGATCCACTTGTCGCTGGCCCCGATCGGGTAGCCATAGCCGCGCGGGAACTGGTAGATCGTCTTCTCCTCGCCGGTGGCCATGAACGGGTACAGGCCGCCGTAGCTCGAGCCCTCGCCCTCGCCCTGGCCGGCGGGGCCGTTTGAGAGCCAGACGCCGTGGTGGAGGTGGATCACGCTGACGTAGGGGATCCTGCCGCAGCATTTGCCGTTCGGCAGCGCGTAGCGCAGGTTCGGCACGAACCGCACCATGTACCCGTCCTGATTGGGCTTCGGCACGTGGTTGGAGTCCAGCAGGATCAGGTTCGCGCCGGGATGAACCGCGTACGGGCCGGCGTTGAAATGCAGGACCTGCATGCCGGGGTAGGAGACGGTGTAGGCGAACGCCGACTGCGCGAAGCACGCAAGCGCGGCGCACGCAATCACGATCCCAAGGCAAGTTCGCTTCAAGGCTGCACCCTCTCTGGACGCCTTCCCGCGCGGGATTCAATCACTCGCCGCGGAGGCGTGGGCCGCTGGCGTCGGCTCCGAGCTGAAGCTGGTCCGGCAGGCGTGAGCCGCCGGCGTCGGCTCCGAGCTGAAGCCAGTCCGGCGGGCGGGCGCTACCAGGCCTGAGTGCCGCCGCAGTGCGGGCAACCGACCGAGGTCGAGACCTGCGCTTCGAACACGTACCCGCAGCTGCAGCTGTACAGCGCCTGATCCTCCGGCGCGCCGACCTCGCGCCGGCGCCTGGTCGACGTGCTCTCGCTGGTGCTCGGGGTGGGAGCTTGACTGCGCTCCATGACCCGCCCCAGTCGCCCTTCGCGGTGGCGCCCGATCCTGCCTGCGCCGATTTTCGTACGAGCAATCACTGTCATGCTGAGTAACGGCGACAACGCCCAATGGTTTCGCCAGCGACCAGAAAAACCCTCGCCGTTAACACGACGCTAATGTCACGCCGCCGCGCCCGGCCGGTGCCGCGGCTGCCGGGGCGCTTGCCGGGGCTCGTATGGGACAATCGCCCGCGGTATGGATCCGAGCCGCAAGCGCGCCATCCGGCTAACGGTCGCTCTGACCGCCGCGCTGCTGCTGGCTTCGGCACTCGTCTACACGAGCTTCACCGCGGGCCGCGATGAGTTCACGGCCTCGCAGCTGCTCAAGCGTGCGCGCCCTGGGCGTTCCTACATCCTCGCTGGGACCGTGCTCGATGGCTCCGTGCGGCGCGACGGCCCGGTTCTGTGGTTCCGGGTCCGAGACCCGAAGCTCGACATGTCGGTCCCGGTCCGCTACACCGGTGTGATTCCCGACCCGTTCGCCCAGGGCCGGGCCGTGCTCGTGACCGTCAGCGAAGGCGCGACGTCGACGTTCGTCGGACAGCCCAACTCATTGACCACCAAGTGCCCGTCCAAGTATCAGGCAGCCGCGGCCTCGTATTGATGGGAGAGCTGTCGCGCTGCGAGGTAGGGGGTAGCTGATGGCGGTCGCCGGACGCCTGCTGCTGATCTTCGGTCTGATCACGTGCCTGTACGGGATCGGCGCATCCGTCTACGGCGCCCGCGCGGGCGGACGCGCGTGGGTCGACTCGGGTCGCAGGGCTATGTATGCGCTGGCGGGAATGGCGGCGATCGCGTTCGTGATCCTCGACGTCGCATTCATCACCTCGGACTTCTCTTACAACATCGTCGCAACCGGCTCGAGCACAACGACGCCGCTCTTCTACCGCGCGGCGGCGATCTGGGCCACCCAGCAGGGCTCCCTGCTGCTTTGGGTGCTGCTGCTCTCGTCGTGGTCGAGCCTGGCCCTGTTCCTGACCCGCCGCAAGGTTCCGCAGATCGTGCCCTACGCACAGGCGGTGCTGTTCACGCTGTGCCTGTTCTTCGTCGGCCTCAACGTGCTGTTCGCGAACCCGTTCGCGACCAGCGCCAACCCGCCGACCGAGGGCGCCGGGCTAGATCCGCTGCTGCGCCACACGACGATGATGGTCCACCCGCCGATGCTGTACTCGGGCTACACGCTGCTCCTGGTCCCGTTCGCGTTCGCGCTCGGGGCGCTGATCAGCGGCCGGCTGAGCGCCGAGTGGATCCAGGTGACCCGTCGCTTCGCGCTGGCAGCTTGGCTGTGCCTCGGGGTCGGGATCCTGCTCGGGGCGCGGTGGTCCTACACGGAGCTCGGCTGGGGCGGCTACTGGGCGTGGGATCCGGTCGAGAACGCGGCGCTGATGCCGTGGCTGTGCGCGACCGCGTTCATCCACTCGATCATGATCCAAGAGAAGCGGGGGATGCTGAAGGTCTGGAACGTGTCGCTGATCCTGACCACCGGCACGCTCGCGATCGTGGGCACGTTCCTGGTTCGCTCCGGGATCCTGAGCTCGATCCACGCGTTCGTCTCGGACCCGACGCTCAACATCTCGTTCGTGGTGCTGATCTCGGCGATGGTGATCAGCTCGCTGTCGCTGGTGATCTGGCGGCGCGACAGCCTCCAGACGGAGGCGCGGCTCGACTCGCTGATCTCGCGCGAGGCGGTGTTCCTGTTCCAGAACCTCGTCCTGGTCGCGCTGACCGCGGTGATCTTCTGGATCACGTTCTTCCCGCTGATCTCGGAGGCGATCACCGGCACCGAGGTGTCTGTCGGGCCGCCCGCGTTCAGGCCGTACGTGGTGCCACTCGCGATCGTGGTCGTGCTCCTGTCGGGCATCGGACCGATCATCGCCTGGCGCCGGGTCACGGTCTCGAAGCTCAAGCGCAGCTTCGCATTCCCGGTCACGGCGATGCTGGTGGCCGCGGTCGTGTTGCTGCTGGTCCCCGGCGTGATCGACCACAAGCTCGCGTTGCTTATGTTCTGCGCCGGGACGTTCGTGGTTGCCGCCGTCACTCAGGAATTCTTCCGCGGCGTCAGGGCCCGTCAGGCGATGACGTCGGAGTCGGCGCCGGTGGCCCTCGGCCGGCTGGTGCGCCGCAACCGGCGGCGGTATGGCGGCTATATCGTCCACGCCGGGGTCGCGATCGCGCTGGTCGGCGTCGCCGCCTCGACCTCGTTCCAGCACTCGCGGACCGCGACGATCCGCCCGGGTCAGAGCGTGACGCTCGACGGCTACCGGTTCCGCTACGTGCGGCCGACCGCGACCGCCTCGGCCCAGAAGCTGACGTTCGGCGCGATCATCGCCGTCAGTAGCGGGGGTAAGCTGGTCACGACGCTGCACACGAGCTACGGGCTGTACCCGTCCCAGGACCCGACCCAGGGGCCGATCGGGCGCTTCTTCAACGGCTCGAGCGAGAGCCGCGTCGGCCTACATGCCGGCCTCTTGTCGGACATCTGGACTGACATCAACCCGAACGTGACGCCGCTTCAGCCGCTGATTGCCAAGGGCGACGCGACCTTCCAGCCGGCAATCGACAACGCGCTCAAACAACCGCCGGCGGCGCAGGCCAAGGCGCTCGCGTTCATCTACTCCGAGCGCGATCTCGCGATCGAGGAGCTGACGCAGCAGTTCGTCAACCACCCGTGGTCTTCGACCTTCCTGCTGATCGTCTCGCCGCTCGTGACGTGGCTGTGGCTCGGAGCGGTCATCGCCGCCCTCGGCGGCCTGATCGCGCTGTGGCCGTTGCCGCCGCCGCGCCGGCGCCGCCGTCCGCAGGCTCCGCCCCCGGTCGACGACTCCACCCTCGGCGCGCCAACCGAGCGCCAGCGCGAGCTGGTCTAGCCGTCATGGCATACGTACTCGTCCTGATCGTGCTGGCCGGCGCTCTGCTGTTGATCTCGGCTCCGCTGCGCGCCGGCCGCCGCGAGCGCATCCAGCCCGAGGCCGGCCGGGTCGCCGAGCTTGAGGCGGCCCGCGATGCGAAGTACCGCGAGATCCGCGACGCGGAGCTCGACCTGCGGACCGGGAAGCTGTCGGACGAGGATTACGGCGCGATCGACCGCACGCTGCGGTCCGAGGCGGTCGAGATCATGCGCGCGCTCGACGCCGCCGACAGCGACGGCCACGAGGACTGACCCCCGCTACCATCCTCGCCATGGTCGCGCTTCTCGACTTCGTGCAGATCATCCTGTGCGTCGGCCTGATCTTCCTGATCCTGATGCACTCGGGTAAGGACTCCGGCCTGTCCGGCGCGTTCGGCGTCGGCACCGGCGCGGGTCCGCTCGGCGGCGGCTCACTGGTCGAGCGCAACCTGAACCGGTGGACGGTCGGGTTCGCGATCGCGTTCGTGATCAACACGATCCTCCTGATCAAG
>JBKQJQ010000488.1:0-2833 GCA_052147875.1 Solirubrobacteraceae bacterium
TCGACATCAGCGTCAACGGCGCCGAAGCGCCGAGGGTCAGCTACTCGCCCGTCACCATCACTCGCTGGCAGCCGGAGGAAAGGACATACTGATGCCGGCCTACACGCTGAGGATCCGCCGCTCTGACCCCGCCTCCGGCGACGCCGCGTCCTCGGACGAGCACACGGTCGAGCACGCCGCGACTCAGCCGGAGGGGACGAGGAGCGCGTGTCCGCCGAGGCCGCCGAGGCCGCCGAGGCAGCGCTACCGCTCGGCGATCACTAAGCGAGAGCGGCCGAGACGGAACCGATCTGCTCCCGCGACACGCGACCTGCAAGACCCCCCGCTCCGACCACCTCGCCGGCGTCGTTTGCCAGCGTCATACGACGAGCAAGCACGACCCGTCGAAGAGCGGAAGTGACGGGACGGCCGGTCCGCGCTGTCGGTTGGGACGAAAACGAGGCGTCTCCTGCCGGCCGCGGCAGGCCGCCGCGAGCCCTGCTCCCTTTCGTCCAGAGCGAGGTTGTCCCGCGCGCCGTGGAAATTCAGGGTGGCGGCGGTCCGAGTGTCATGGTTACATAGTGATGGCTGTTTTGGTCTCCTCGGTTGATGTGTGAGTGTGAAGTTGACGGTTACGGAGTAGGTCGTGGTCGATCTTGACGGCGAGGGTGGCCAGGCCGCGGTACCCCTCGACCTTGCGGAACCGGGTCTCGGCTTCGAGCATCCCGGCGGTGGTCCATCGGAGGCACATGTCGCCGGAGGACCAGTGCTTGACGTTGCGGTTGACGACCCGGACGGTCGAGATCATGGACTCGATCGGATTGGTCGACTGAAGCGTGAGCTTGAGCTTGCCGGTGATCCCTAGGCGGGTGACGGTCAGCGTCTCCTCCATCCCCTCTCGGAGGGAGGCGGCGGCGCCGGGGTGGGCGTGGTCGAGCTCGAGCGCGAGCGAGGTCAGCTGCTCGAGCGCCTGGTCGTGGTCGGTCTCCTTCCACGCCCGGCGGAGTCTCGCCTTGACCGCTGGGCGGTCGCGCTCGGGAAGATGGTCAAGCACGTTGCGTTGCTTGTGCTGCACGCAGCGTTGGACGGGGACGTCGTTGCCGAACACCTGCCGGATGGCTTTCCTGAGTCGATTTAGCGCAGTGCCCCCCGTGGCGCGTGCGACGTCGGCGGCGCGCTCGCTTTCCAGCGCGAGCGGCACTCCGGCGACAACCGGGTGATCGAGGTCGCAGCGGTCCCTCGGTACGGCCCGTGCCCACGCAACACGTGATTGTGCTTGCTCGGAATCGGCCGCCCAGCACACCTGGCGCGCTGCCGCAATCGCCCAAACGCGGAAGCGACGAGATCACTGCCGCCTCTGAGCAGCACCGACCACGCCGGCGAGGAGGGGCTTGCTGCCGCAATCTCGAGAAGCGGGCGAGTCAGAGCGGGGCCGGCGGGCGGTTGCGCCGCGCCGCGCTCCCGCCCGCCTGTCCGGCTCGGCCAGCGCTCAGAGCTCGAGGCCAGCGCTGACGTGCATCATCGGCGCGCGCCGCGCGGGAGGGGCGGTCATCGGGTGGCGGCTGCAGTTCGACGCCAACGCCGCGTCGTGGGGTGGTGGCTGTCAACCGGCGGGTAGGTCTACCGCCGCCCGCGCGGCGCGCTGGGCCTCCAGTAGTTCCGGCAGGGTGGGTCTCCCGCACGCCCGCATTGTTATCCCAGCGCCACGCGTTTGTATTCGCCGGCAGGAGCTGGACTAGGTTAGGTAGTTCTTACCGTCCCGGCTCAGGGTGGAATGCCGGTGGCACCGCGGTCATCCGAGCGTAGGCTAGCGTCGTTTGAATAGGGCGTCAGTCGATGCAACTCGAATGCTCAGATGAGTCGTGCGCCTGCTGGGTCGGGCTGCAGAGCACGCCGAGTAGTGTTATTCGTGCGACGGTCGAGGGCCGCGAGATCGTGAGTGCGGCGAACGGCTCCGCGGCCGTCGAGGAGATCGGTGACACCTGCGTGATCACGACGTGGGCAGCGTCCGCGAGCGACGTCTGCGCGGGGTTAGCGTCTCGGCTGGCGCGCGGAGACGGTCGACTTCGGCGGCGCGGGCAACCGCTGAGCTTTTCCGATTGCGCGCGCGGCCCGGCGTTCCGTCGGGGCCTCGGTCGATGTGGTTTCCGGCATCGAGCCCAGCGGGCGGAACGGGTTGCGTCCCAATTCGTCGTCGCGCGTATAGGGGGGCCGGGATCGCGGACACGTAAACCAGTGCGTTAGTCGGAGCACGTAACCAACGTCTGATTAGAAGGAGAGGGTTCGATGGCTGACATGGCACCAGGAGCACCGAACGCGGCGGAGGTTGCCGAGGCTGGCGTCTCGGAGGCGCAGATTGCGGTTCATTGGCGGGAGGAGGAGTACTTCGAGCCGCCGCCATCGTTCGTCGCGCAGGCGAACGCGGCGGACCCGGCGATCCTCGAGCGCTTCAGCGAGGAGCATTACCCGGACTGCTTCGTCGAGTACGCGGAGATGCTGACGTGGGATCGCAAGTGGGACACGATTCTGGACACGAGCAACCCGCCGTTCTGGAAGTGGTGGGTCGGCGGGCGCTTGAACGCGAGCGTGAACTGCGTCGATCGGCACCTGGAATCGCGCGGCGATAGGAACGCGCTGATCTGGGTGCCCGAGCGTGAGGATGAGGAGACGCAGGAGATCACCTACCAGGAGCTCCACCGACGCGTAAACGAGTTCGCGGCGTTGCTGCGGGAGTTCGCTGGCGTGCAGACCGGCGATCGGGTCACGTTCCATTTGCCGATGTTGCCCGAGCTGCCGGTCTCGATGCTGGCGTGCGCTCGCTTGGGCGTGATCCATTCGGAGGTGTTCGGCGGGA
>JBKQJQ010000489.1:0-5626 GCA_052147875.1 Solirubrobacteraceae bacterium
ACGACGCCCGGCAGTTGCTCGGCATCCGGATGCAGCTGACGGTCGTGTTGCCCTTGCAGTCCCGGCACCCGACCGAGCGTCGTCTGGTAAGGCCACCACGCGCGGCGAAAGACGTTCAGGATCGACAGCGCAACCGCCACCGCGATCCCCTCGAGCACGCCTAGCAGCGCGACGCCGAGGAACGCGGTCACCGACAGCAAAAACTCGACGCGGCGCTGGTGCCAGAGCCGCACGGTGCCGGGTATGTCGGCCAGCGACAGCGACGCGGCGATCACGACCGCCGCGAGCGTCGGGTTTGGCAGGTTCTTCAGCAGACCCGGCACCAGCACCAGCATCAGCACGATCGCCGCCGCCCCGACGAGTCCGGTGAGCTGCGTCTTGGCTCCCGCCTGCTCCGCGACCGCCGTGCGCGAGCCGCTCGTGCTGACCGGAAAGCCCTGGAACAGGCCGGCGGCGACGTTCGCGACACCGATCCCGACCATCTCGCCGTTGCCGTCGATCTCCTGGCCGGTGCGGGCCGCGAACGACGAGGCGGTCGAGATCGTGTCGGTCAGCGCCACGAGTGCGATCCCGAGTGCGCCCGCGACCAGCAGCGGAAGGTCGGAGACGGGGCTTGGCCAGGTCAGCGGTGGAAAGCCCTTCGGCAGCGTTCCGACGAGCGACACGCCGTGTGAGCTCAGATCGAAGATCGCCGACGCCGCGATCGCGACGATCACCGCCAGCAGAACGCCGGGAATCCGCGGCAGCCAGTGTCCGAGCGCGAGGATCAGCGCCAGACTGACGAGGCCGATCGCGACCGCCGCCCCGACCGCCTCGCCTGATGCGAGGCCGTGCACGAACGCGTGGGCCTCGCTGATCAGACCGTTCGCGTCGGTCGAGAAGCCGAACAGCTTCGGCAGCTGGCCGATCAGGATCGTCAGCGCCAGCCCGTTCATATAGCCGATCTGGGTCGGCTTCGAGAGCAGGTCGGCGACGAACCCGAGCTTCGCCACCCCGGCGGCGATCATGATCGCCCCGACGATCAGCGCAAGCATCGAGGCGAGCGCGATCGCGCGCTCGGGACTGCCGCCGGAACCGATGATCGGCAGGATCGTCGCGGCGATCATTGGGCCGAGCGACGAGTCGGGCCCGAGGACGAGGATCCGCGACGGGCCGAACAGCGCGTAGCCGATCAGGCACAGGATCGACGTGTAGAGGCCGGTGATCGCCGGCAGCCCTGCGAGCTCCGCGTACGCCATCCCCTGTGGTACCAGGAGCGTGGTCAGGACCAGCCCGGCGACCAGGTCGTGGCGCAGCCACGAAGCGCGATACGTCGCGAGCGCGCGTATCCCAGGAATCCGGGTCACGACCTCATCCGGGCTCGCGTCGCGTTGCTAATCGGCCCCGGCGGCCGGTTCGGCGGCCGGTGACGCGCGTCCGTCTCGCCGCCCGGGCTCGACGGCCTGCCGGCCGTTGTGCTCCTGCTCGACCGGATCGGGCGCTGCGCCCTTCGGTGCCTCCGCCATCAGCATCTGCCTGTACTTCGGCAGCGCGTCACGCTGCTCTGCAGTCAGGCGCGGGAAGTGCGGATCGATCTCCATCAGGGCCTGGACGAGGACCGCTCCGGCGCCGATCCGCGCAAACCATTTGCGATCGGCTGGGATCACGTGCCACGGCGCCCATTCGGTGCTCGTGTGCGAGAGCATCTCGGAGAACACCTCCTGGTAGTCGTCCCAGCGCTCGCGCTCCTTGACGTCCGAGGTCGAGAACTTCCAGTTGTGGTCGGGGAGGTCGAGCCGTCGCAGGAACCTTCGGCGCTGCTCCTCCTTTGAGAGGTTTAAGAACAGCTTCACGATCTTGAAGCCGTTCTCAGTCAGGTAGCGCTCCCAGGCGTTTATCGCGCGGTAGCGGCGCTCAAAAACGTCTTTGTGCGCGGCCGGCGGCAGCTTCTGGCGATCGAGGATCTCGGAGTGCACGCGCACCACCAGCACTTCCTCGTAGTGGGATCGATTGAAGATCCCGATCTCGCCCCGTCCCGGCAGACGCCGGGCGTAACGCCAGAGAAAATCGTGGTCGAGCTCCTCGGCCGACGGCGCCTTGAAGCTGCTCACGTACACGCCCTGCGGATTGACGCCGCTCATCACGTGACGGATCGTCCCGTCCTTACCTGCCGCGTCTAGCGCCTGAAGCACGACCAGCACGCCCCACGTGTCCTGGGCCGCGAGGCGTGCCTGATACTCCGACAACAGGCGCACCCCTTCCTCGAGCAGCGTGACCCCCTCCTTCTTCTTGCGCACACCCGCCTTGAACGCCGGATCGAAATCCTTTCCGAGCGTCACCTTGGAGCCGGGCTTGACCCGGAAGGGCGCGATGAACTCCTGCACCCGTTTGCGTCTCTTATCAGCCATCGGTCTCCTCCTCGGCCCTCAGAGCAGCTTGCCGCCCGACTGACGGTTCGTCGCGTGAGGCTAATCGGCCGCGGGGACGCAGGCCAGCGCTGGCCGCCAATCACCCGGGTGAACGCGAATCGGCGGGTAGGGCTAGCCGTACCCCCGCAAGACTCTGGCTGTCCGGCTGTTCAAACGGTCGCTCACAGTTCAGCCTGTGGGTCGTGTTCACCCGCACCTCATCGAATCGGATCAGCGACAGCGAGGGCGGATCGGGATCACCGGCCGCCCGCGCGCTCGATCTGACGAAGATCTACGGTGCCGGCGATGCGGCCGTCCGGGCGCTGGACGGCGTCAATGTCGAGTTCGAGCAGGGCAGGTTCACGGCCGTCATGGGTCCTTCCGGGTCAGGCAAGTCAACGCTGATGCACTGCATGGCGGGGCTCGACCAGCCGACCTCGGGACAGACGTTCGTCGGCGACGAGCAGATCGGGCTGCTGAGTGACCGCGCGCTGACGCAGATGCGACGCGACCGGATCGGGTTCGTGTTCCAATCGTTCAACCTGGTGCCGACGCTGTCGGCGGGCGACAACATCACGCTGCCCGCCAACCTCGCGGGCGCCACCGTCGACCGAGGGTGGCTCGACTACCTCGTCGGGAAGCTGGGGATCGCCGACCGCCTTTCGCACCGCCCGAGTGAGCTGTCCGGCGGCCAGCAGCAACGCGTCGCCTGTGCGCGGGCGCTGATCTGCCAGCCGGAGCTGATCTTTGCCGACGAGCCGACCGGCAACCTCGATTCGAACGCCTCGACCGACGTGCTCACCTTCCTGCGCAGTGCAGTCGCTGAGCATGGACACGCGATCGTGATGGTCACCCACGATCCGCGGGCGGCGGTCTACGCCGACCGGGTCGTGTTCCTGGCCGACGGCAAGGTGGTTGGACAGCTCGGCTCGCCGACGGTCGACGCGGTGCTCGGGCAGATGAAGAACCTGGGCGGCTGAGATGCGAAAGGTCACGTTCAGCGGCCTCCGAGCGCGCAAGCTCCGCCTCGCTCTGACCGGGCTGGCGATCGTGCTCGGGGTGATGTTCGTGACCGGGACGCTGATCCTTGGCGACACGCTCAACAGCACCTTCAACTCGCTGATCGGCACCGCCTACCAGCACGTCAGCTTCCAGATCCGGGGCAGGGCTCAACTGGTCTCCAACAACACCGCGGCCGTCAACGGCACCGCCTATCGCAAGCCGATCCCCGAGTCGGTCGCCGCCGAGGTGAGCAGGCTGCCCGGGGTCGCGTACGTGAACGGGTCAGTCGCGGGCTATGCCCAGTTCATGGACCGCAACGAGAATGCGATCGGCGGCGGCGGCGGTTCGACGCTTGGTTTCTCGTTTGACCCCAACCGGCAGCTGTCGCCCTACCGGCTGGTGGAGGGCAAGCCGCCCACAACCGCCGATCAGGTCGTGATGGACAAGGAGACCGCGACAAAGCACAACTTCAGGGTCGGCGATCAGGTGCTGGTCAACCTGCCCAACCGGCCGCAGACGTTCACGATCTCGGGGATCGTCACGTTCGGCTCAGACGACAACCTGGCGGGGGTCACGCTAGCCGGGTTCGATCTGCAGACCGCGCAGAGGCTGTTCAACGCGCGCGGCCATTACGACACGATCAGCGTGCTCGCGGCGCCGGGCGCGGACAACGTCAAGCTCCAGCTGGCGATCGCCAAGCTTCTGCCGTCGGGCGTGCAGGTCGTCAGCGGCCAGAGCGTCGCCAGCGAGCTGTCGAGCGCAGTCGACAACGAGCTGTCGTTCATCTCGACGGCGCTGCTGATCTTCGCGGGCATCGCGCTGTTCGTCGGCGGCTTCACGATCTTCAACACCTTCTCGATCACGGTCGGCCAGCGGACCCGCGAGCTCGCGCTGCTGCGGATCGTCGGCGCCAGCCGCCCGCAGGTGTTCCGCTCGGTTCTGGGTGAGGCGGCGCTGCTGGGGCTGGGCGCGTCGCTGATCGGCCTTGGCCTCGGGGTGGTCGCCGCGATCGGACTCAAGGCGCTACTGAAGGCGTTCGGGATCGTGCTGCCGTCGGCGCCGCTCGTGTTCGAGGCCCGCACGGTGGTGGTGGCGATCGTGGTCGGCGTCGGGGTCACGGTGCTGTCGGCGATCGTCCCGGCCAGGCGCGCGGTCCGGATCGCGCCGGTCGCGGCGCTCGTCGACCGCAGCGAGGACCAGCCCGAGTCGCTTCGGCGCCGACGCGTGATCGCCGGCGGCGTGTTTGCGGTTGCGGGCGTGGCGGCCGTGCTGCTCGGCCTCGCGTCGCCGGCGGTGGCCCTCGTCGGTATCGGCGCGCTCCTGGTGTTCGCCGCCGTCGGGATGTTGGTGCCGATCGTCGCCCGTCCGCTGTCAGGCGCGCTCGGTCGGCCGCTGGCGGCGCTGCTCGGAATGCCTGGCCGGCTCGGACGGGAGAACTCGATGCGCAATCCGCGCCGCACCGCCCAGACAGCCGCGGCGCTGATGATCGGGTTGGCGCTCGTATCGACGATCGCGGTCCTGGGCGCATCGCTCAGCACTTCCGCCAAGGATCAGGTCGACAGCGCGGTCAGCGCCGACTACATCGTCACCGGGAACGGCGGCTTCAGCAAGTCGGTCGTACCGACGGTCTCGCGCCTGCCAGGCGTGACGACAGCGACCACGGTTTACCGGGGTCAGTTTGAGTTCCGCGGGGCGCTGTCCTCGCTCGCGGCCGCGACGCCCGCCCACCTCGATCGCAACGTGACGCTGCACGTGACGTCCGGCAGCGGAGCGCCGGCGCTGGCCGCCGGTCAGCTGCTGGTCGACACCACGACAGCCGGCAACGACGACCTCCATGTCGGCTCCGTGGTGCCAGTCAAGTTCGCCCAGACCGGCGCGACGACGATGCGGATCGGGGGGATCTTCAAGCCCAACCCGCTGGTCGGCAGCTTCGTCGTCGGCGACCAGTACTTCATCACGCACTTCAACAACCCGCTTCCGGTCGGCGTCCTGCTGAGTGTGGCGCCGGGCACCCCCAGCCTCAACCGAGCGCTGAACACGGCGCTGCTGCCATACGCGAACGTCGGCTTCAAGACCCGGGCCCAGTTCGAGCAGTCACAGCAGAACCAGATCAACCAGGAGCTGGGGCTCGTGTACGTCCTGCTCGCGCTGGCGGTCGTCGTCGCGCTGATTGGGATCGTCAACACGCTGATGCTGTCCGTGTTCGAGCGCACGCGCGAGATCGGCCTGCTGCGCGC
>JBKQJQ010000490.1:0-7084 GCA_052147875.1 Solirubrobacteraceae bacterium
GGCTGGACGACGCCGATATCCCGCAGCACATCGTCGTCGACCCGTCGACGGGCGCCGGGCTCGGACGGCTGGCTGCGGAGGAGGGGGCGGCGCTGATCGTGTTCGGTTCGGACTACAGGACCCCGCCCGGCGCGGTCGAGCCGGGCGGCTCCGCCCAGCAGTTGCTGGAGGGCGGCGCGGTCGCGGTCGCGGTCGCGGCCGCGGGGTTGCGGACCGCCGGTCACGGCGCGATCCGGACGATCTCGGTCTCGCCGGCCGAGGACGACGGCGCTCCCCGGCAGACCGGCGCCGCGTTGGCGGAGGCGCTCGGCGCATCGCTGACTCCGAACGAGGACATGACCGCCGACCTGATCGTCGTCGGTTCGGCGGCGAGCGCGACTGCAGGCCGGATCGCGCTCAGCGGAGCGAGCCGCTCGAAGCTCAACTCAGCGCGTGGATCAGTGCTGGTTCTGCCGCGCGAGACGCCGGTCCTCCCGTAGCCGTCGCGGGCGTTTTCGCCCGTTTTGCGGGTTCCGTTTATCCGTATGTCTAGGAGCCTGGATTGTTTGCTGGACCCCAGGCCATGGGTCGCGCGCAGGCCGCGGGTGAGACTTCGAACCGTTGACTGGCCCTTCCCGGGCTGGCCGCTGCATATGCAGCGGTGTGTGTACGTTGCCGCCCTCAAAAGAAGGAGACGCAAGACCTAATGTGGCTGCCATATCCAGCCTGGCTTAGCCCCGGGGACAACGCTTGGCAGATGACGGCGGCGACGCTCGTCGGTCTGATGAGCGTGCCCGGGCTCGTCGTGCTCTACGGCGGCGTGATGCAGAAGCGTTGGTCGATCAACAGCATGATGCTGACCTTCATCGCATTCGCGGTCGTTCTCGTGGTGTGGGTGCTGTGGGCGTTCAAGATGGGCTTCGGAACGCCGTGGCACGGCATCTCGCACGGGGGTTTCTTCGGGAACTTCATCGGTCAGCCGGCCCCGATCCTGAGCCACTCAGGCGAACAAGGTCAAGCCACGATCCCACTGGCGACGACCGGGCCCAGCTTCCGCTTCCCGCAAGCGACACTCGCGTACTTCCAGTTCGTGTTCGCCGCAATCACGCCGATCTTGATGCTCGGCTCTGTGCTCGGGCGGGTCAACATCAAGGCCTGGATCCCATTCGTAGCCTTGTGGTCGTCGATCGTCTACACGGTCGATGCGTTCGTCCTCTGGGGTGGCGGTTTCTTCGCGCAGCACGGCGCGGTCGACTTCTCCGGCGGTTACGTGATCCACCTGTCGGCCGGAGTGTCCGGCTTCGTCGCTGCGGCGGTGATCGGCCCAAGACTCCAGCGCGACCGCGAGATCGACGCGCCCAATAACGTGGCGATGGTCGCGGTCGGTGCCGGATTGCTGTGGCTCGGTTGGAACGGCTTCAACGGCGGCGACCCGTACTTCGCGGGCGCCGCGGCGTCGGCGGCGGTCCTCAATACGAACCTCTGCACGGCGGTCGCGTTCCTGGTCTGGGTCGCGTGGGACTACATGACCGGGCGCAAGCCCGGCTTGATCTCGGGCGTCAATGGGATGATCGTCGGGCTGGTCGCGATAACACCAGCAGCTGGGTTCGTCAACGGCTGGGGAGCGATCGCGATGGGGATCATCGCTGCGACGATCGTCTACTTCGCGCTCAACTATATGAGCCGACTGTGGCCCTTCCGTGCCGTCGATGACACCCTCGGCGTGGTCTACACGCACGGCGTCGCCGGTCTCGCCGGCGGTCTGTTGGTCGGTATCTTTGCCGACCCGGGGATGGCGGTTTACCCCGGCGTCGGCAAGACCCCGAGCATCGCGGCCACAGGGGTGATCTACGGCAACTGGAACCTGCTCAAATGGCAGCTGTACGCCGGCTTGTTCGTGATCGCCTGGTCGGCGGTAGCCACCTTCATATTGCTGAAGATAGTGGGGGTGTTCATACCGTTGCGGATGTCGGACGAGAATCTCGAGATCGGCGACACAGCCGAGCACGGTCACGAGGTGTACCCGTCCGATGTGCCATCGCTCGGATATCCGAACGGGATACCCGGGATCGCGACGGCCGGCGCCGGACAGTCGGCGCCGACACCCGTCTAGCGCGCAACGGAGCACGGCTTCACTCGGGCCGGGGAGCGGCGGATCCGCTTCCCGGCCCGCGCCGTGTCTGGATACGTCAGTCGAGCACGAGCTCTGCGGCGGTACGCAGCATCTGCGGGTCGCCGCCGACCAGCAGCGTCGTGACGATCGACTCTCGCCACGCCTCGAGGTCGTGGCGGATCTTCTCTCTGGGCCCGATCAGCGTCAGCTGCTCGACGAGCCTGGTCGGAACGGCAGCGGCCGCCTCGTCCTTGTGGCCGCCGAGGTACAGCTCCTGGATCTTGGCGACCTCGGCCTCATAGCCCATCCGGATCGCAACGTTGGCGTGGAAGTTGGTGCCGCGGGCGCCCATGCCGCCGAAGTAGAGCGCGTACATCGGGCGTAGCGCATCGGCCGCGCCCTCGACGTCGTCGGTGACGATCAGCGGCACCGTCGCGGCGACCTCGAACTCATCCGCGCTGCGGCGCGCGCCGGCGCGCGCAAACCCCTCGTCGAGCGTCGCGCGGTAGAAGTCGTCCTCGTAGGGCGAGTAGAACAGCGCCAGCCAGCCATCGCACAGCTCGGCGGCCATCGCGATGTTCTTCGGTCCCTCAGCGGCAAGGTAGATCGGGATCTCGTTGCGAAGCGGGTGAATGCTCGACTTCAGCGGCTTGCCGAGGCCGGTGCCCACCAATGGACCCCGCCAGGCCGGGTCCGTCGGTGCCCGCAACGGCAACGGGTAGTGCGGACCCTCATTGGTCACCGGCCCGCAACGCGCCCAGATGTCGCGCAGCACGCCGATGTACTCGCGCATCCGAGCCAGCGGCTTTGCGAACGGCTGGCCGTACCAGCCCTCAACGACCTGCGGTCCGGATACACCGAGTCCGAGGATCACCCGCCCGCCGCTGAGATGGTCAAGCGTCATCGCGGCCATTGCGGTCGCGGCCGGAGTTCGAGCCGAGATCTGGACGATCGCGGTGCCGAGCTTGATCTGCTGCGTCGCTGCGCCCCACCACGCGAGCGGCATCAACGCATCGGAGCCGTACGCCTCTGCCGTCCAGACCGAGTCGAACCCCAGCCGTTCGGCCTCGACCACCGACTCGGCCGCGCCCGGCAGCGGGCCGCCCGCCCAGTAACCGGTGTTCAGCCCCAGTCGCAGCTCGCGAGCCATCGCGTGCTGACCCTACTGGCCGGGACCGCGGAGCCGCCGCTTGGTCCGCGTCCATAGGCCTGGTGGGCGCGGCTGGGTTCGCTCCCACTCATCCCTGGTCGGCAGGCGACCTTGCTGTCGAGCCGCCATCACGCAGTCGAAGTGGGCGTGCCGGCGGCCGTTGGAGCTTCCCTCGGGAAACAGCAACATGTGCTCACTGAGCGACGGCAGATGGCGCCCGCAGAGCGGGCAGCGATAGGTGGCGGGCTTGCGATTCTGGGCCCTTCTGATCGACCACCATCGCGGTGCCGGCGGCTTCGCCATTGTTCACAGGATGACACCCGTGCGGCCCGATTTTCCGAGCCGGGACCTGGCTGCGAGCTAAAATCTCGGCCGATGGCTACCCGGCCCGAAGAGCTAGAGGGGCTGAGCCGCAGCGATGTGCTGCGCGCGTCGCCCCGGATGTTCGATTCAGACCTGCTTGATCGCCTGTCGCGCGTCCACCCGGCGGTCCCGCCGATCCTGTTCGGACCGGTGATCACGCTTTTGCTGATCGAGGGGATCGTGCGCGGTGCCGGCTGGATGACGCTCGTCTGGCTGCTGGGTGGCTACCTGTTCTGGACGCTGACCGAGTACTGGCTGCATCGGATCGTGTTCCACTTCGAGCCTGAGAAGGGGATCGGGGCGCGGCTGCACTGGATCATCCACGGCGTCCACCACGATCACCCGAATGACCCCATGCGGCTGGTGATGCCGCCGTCGCTCAGCGTGCCGCTCGCGGCACTGTTCGTGTACGGCTTCTACCTCGTGCTCGGCAGCCCCGCATTCCTGCCTTTCGGTGCGGGCTTCCTCGTCGGCTACCTCGGCTACGACATGCTGCACTACCACGTGCATCATCACCGTCCGAAGTCGGGCCTCGGCCGCCGCCTGCGTGAGCTGCACATGCGCCACCACTTCCAGAACCACGAGCGTGGCTACGGAGTCAGCGCCCCGTTCTGGGATCACGTGTTCGGCACCGCGCCGAAGAACCGCTAAGCGGACACGGCGCCGACCGTCGGATGCCACCCGACGTCATCTTCAATCAATCGAGCCCGTTTGACCCCGGCGTCGGGCAGGTCGTCCTGCCACCAGTCTCGATTGAAGATGCTCTAGCGGATCAGGTCCAAAGCCTCTACCGGCTGAGCGACCCGGCGCTCTCCGAGCTCGGCCTTGAGCAGCTGCTCGACCAGCTGCTGGTCCGCACCCGCGACGCGCTCGAGGTCGACACGGTCGCGATTCTGCTGCTCGATGAGGAGGCGCCCCAGCTCGTCGCGCGGGCGGCCAAGGGGATCGAGGAGGAGGTCGAGCAAGGCGTTCGGATTCCGATCGGCAAGGGCTTTGCGGGCAGGATCGCCGCCGAGCGGGTCGCCATCTTCATCGCCGACGTCGACCACGCAGACATCCTCAACCCGATCCTGCGGGAGAAGGGGATCCGATCGCTGCTCGGCGTCCCATTGATCGTCGAGGGCGGACTGATCGGGGTGCTGCACGTCGGCTCGCTGACGCCGCGTACGTTCGGCGAGCGCGATCTGGCGATCCTCCAGGTGGCCGCTTCGCGCGCCGCGCCGGCGATCGAGCGGGCGCGCCTGTTCTCGGCGCTCGAGCACGAGCACCGCGTGGCGATGGTGCTCCAACGGAGCCTGCTGCCGAAGCGGCCCGTCGACGTCGTCGGCATCTCAGTCGCCTCGCGCTACCTTCCCGCGCGCGACGAGGTGGGCGGCGACTGGTACGACGTGTTCGAGCTCCCCCATGGGCGGCTCGGCGTCGCGATCGGCGACGTCGTCGGCCACGGGATCCGCGCCGCCACGCTGATGGGACAGCTGCGGACGGCGCTGCATGCGTACGCGATCCAGGGGCACGGTCCGGGTCGCACGCTCGAGCTCGTCGACCGCTTCGTCCACTTGATGGCCGACGAGGCGATGGCGACCGCGGCCTACGCGGTCCTCGATCCTGAGACCGGACAGGTCCGGTTCGCGAGCGCCGGTCACCTGCCCCCGATTGTCGCCGGCGCCGGCCGAGCACGGGTGATCGAAACTGAGCCAGTCGCGCCGCTTGGCGCATTTCCATACGGCAGTTCCACTGAACACGAGCTGTCGCTGGCCGGCGGCGAGATCCTCGTGCTCTACACCGACGGGCTGATCGAGCGCGCCGGTGCGCCGCTCGATGGCAGCATCGATCAGCTGATAGAGACCCTGTCCGACGCCAGCTCACCGGAGTCGGCGTGTGAGCTCGCGATCGATCAGCTCGTCCCATTGGAGGGCCTCCGCGACGATGCCGCGATCGTCGCGGTCGAGAACGGTGACGTCCCCGACGAGCTGGTGCTGCGGCTGCGGGCCGACGCGAACGAGCTGTCGCGCATGCGGCGCGGGATGCGCCGCTGGCTGCGCAGCAAGGGCGCCGGTGAACGGGATCTGAACGAGATCACGATCGCGGTCAACGAGGCGTGTGCGAACGCGATTGAGCACGCCTACTCTCCCTCGCCGGCCCGGTTCACGCTCGAGGCGTCGGAGCGCGACGGGGTCGTGACGATCCTGGTGATCGATCAGGGCGTGTGGCGCGAGCCACGTGGGCGCGCCCGGGGCAGGGGCCTGACGATCGTCCGAACCGCGATGGATGACGTCGAGGTGCTCGCCGACGACCGCGGAACGACAGTCTGGATGCGGCGTAGACTCGGCGCGCGATGAGACTCGCCGACATCGAGTTCAGTACCCACGGTAAGACGCTGGTCGCCCGGGTATCCGGTGAGATCGATCTCTCCAACGCCGTCCAACTCGGCGGCGTTCTGACCGACGCGACAGGCAACGAGCTGCTGGCGCTGGTGCTCGATCTGGGCGCTGTCGACTACCTGGACTCGGCCGGAATCCAGCTGATCTATCGGCTCGAGGGGCGCCTGAGAGGCCGTGGACAGGCGCTGCGCCTCGTGATCCCGGATGGATCGCCGGTTCGCTACGCGCTCCAGCTGGCCGGCCTGACCAGCCACGTCGAGATGCTCGAGAGCGTCGACGAGGCGCTGGGCGGCGTCGAGCCGCTGTCGGCCTGAGCTGACCCGCGGTCGCGGTTGCTCAGCGGAGGGGGCGGGATTCGAACCCGCGGTCCGCTTGCACGGACTCTGGTTTTCAAGACCAGCGCATTCGACCACTCTGCCACCCCTCCGGCGGCCGGCCGATCGTCGATCCTAGTCGAGATGTCGCCCGCTTCGGTCCATGAATCCCCGCCTGTCCGGCGGCCCGGCCGCCGCCGCGCGCCCCTCGATTACACTGCCCAGACCCCCAAGGGAGAGGTGGCCGAGTGGCTGAAGGCACTCGCCTGCTAAGCGAGTAAGGGGGGAAACCTCCTTCGCGGGTTCGAATCCCGCCCTCTCCGTTGCGTCAGCCGCCGTTCAGAGGTTGAGGTGATCCTCTGATCAGCAGCACCTCGCCGGTTCGGAGTCGATCCTGCGCGCTCCCGTTGCCGCGATCGCGACCGTCAGCAAGCCCGCGACGCCGGCAAACGCGAAGGGGGCTCCGGCCCCGGCGCCCTGCGCGAGCCCGCCCGCGACCGCGGCGCCGAGCGCCGCTCCGGACAGCGAGGCCGTGAACAGCCACGAGAAGGCTTCGGTGCGGGCTCCGTCCGGGGCGGCTCTGTCGACCATCGCCGAGATCGTGGCCTCGGTCGGTGCGATCGTCGCTCCCGCCAGCAGGATCACGAGCCCGATCGCGACGACGCTGCCGGTCACCGGCCGCGAGCCTGCCGGAGCGGATCGCCCCACGCAGCTCGCGCTCGAGCTGCACTCGGAGCGGCTCCGGACGGGCGCGGTCGAGCGCAAGCGGCAACTCCGGGCCCAG
>JBKQJQ010000491.1:0-10902 GCA_052147875.1 Solirubrobacteraceae bacterium
TTCCTCGACGCGGGGGAGATCGACGAGGTCAGGCTGTTCCTGGCGCCGCTGATCCTCGGCGGCAAGAAGGCGCGCGACCCGCTCGAGGGCGAGGGGGTCGAGCTGATCTCCGAGGCCGTGCGAGCGCTGACGCTGACCTGCGATTCGGTCGACGACGACCTGCTGATCAGCGCCCGGATCAAGGAGTGGTGAGGTGATGTTCACTGGCCTGGTCTCCGATCTCGGACGGATCACCGGCGCGCGGCGCTCTGCCGACGGCGTCCGGTTGACCGTCGATAGCGAGCTCGCGTCGCAGCTGGGGCCAGGCGATTCGGTGGCCGTGAACGGCGTCTGCCTGACCGCGGCGGCGGTCGGCGACGGCTCGTTTGAAGCCGATGTGATGAACGAAACCCTGCGGCGCAGCTCATTGCGCGAAGCCGCAGCCGGCACGATGGTCAATCTCGAGCTGCCGCTGCGAGCCTCGGACAGACTCGGCGGTCACGTCGTGCAGGGGCACGTCGACGGCGTCGGGACGGTGCAGGACGTGACCGACGACGGCTTCGCGCGTCGGGTTCGGATCTCGGCGACCGAGGACGTGCTCCGGTACGTGGTCGAGAAGGGCTCGGTGGCGGTCGACGGCGTCTCGCTGACGGTGGCCGACTGCGACAACGCATCGTTTACCGTTTCTCTGATCCCCGAGACACTGCAGCGGACGAATCTGCAACAGGCCCGGGCTGGGACCCGAGTCAACCTGGAGGTGGACGTGCTGGCCAAATACGTCGAGAAGCTCGTGGGGGCGTCCCGGTGAGCGTTACGGAGACCCGGTTCTCGTCGATCGAGGAGGCGCTCGAGGACATCCGCGACGGCAAGATGGTCGTCGTCTGCGATGACCCAACGCGCGAGAACGAGGGCGACCTGACGATGGCGGCGCAGTTCGTGACCGCCGAGGCGATCAACTTCATGGCCAAGGAGGGACGCGGGCTGATCTGCCTGGCTCTGACTGCGGCACGTTGCGAGGAGTTGGGGCTCGACCTGATGGCGGCCAAGAACGAATCTGCCTTCGAGACCGCCTTCACGGTCTCGATCGAGGCCCGCTCAGGCGTCAGCACCGGCATCTCGGCCGCCGACCGCGCGCGCACTATCCAGGTCGCGATCGACCCCGAGACGAGCCCCCGGGAGCTCGTCCAGCCGGGCCACGTGTTCCCGCTCAAGGCCCGCACCGGCGGCGTGCTCGAGCGTATCGGCCAGACCGAGGCGGCGGTCGACCTCGCGCGCCTGGCGGGGCTGAACCCGGCCGGCGTGATCTGCGAGATCATGAACGATGACGGCACGATGGCCCGCGTTCCAGACCTCGGCCCGTACTGCGAGTGCCACGGGCTCAAGATGATCACGGTCGCCGACCTGGTCGCCTACCGCCGGCGCCACGAGAAGCTCGTCGAGCGGGTTGTCTCGACCAGCCTGCCGACCGCGTTCGGCGAGTTCGTGGCCGTCGGCTACCGCTCACTGGTCGACAACAAGCACCATGTCGCGCTCGTCAAGGGCGACGTCGAGGGCGCCGACGACGTGCTCGTCCGCGTGCACTCCGAGTGTCTGACCGGGGACGTGTTCCATTCGCTTCGCTGCGACTGTGGCGAGCAGCTCGAGTCGGCGCTCGCGATGATCGAGCGCGAGGACCGCGGAGTGCTCTTGTATCTCAGCCAGGAGGGCCGCGGGATCGGCCTGCTCAACAAGCTGCGCGCCTACAAGCTGCAGGAGGACGGGCTCGACACGGTCGACGCGAACCTGCGTCTCGGCCTCCCGGCCGACCTGCGCGACTACGGGATCGGCGCCCAGATCCTGGTCGATCTCGGCTTGACGACGATCAGGATCCTGACCAACAACCCGAAGAAGATCTCGGGTCTGGCGGGCTACGGCCTGTCGGTCACAGACCAGCTGCCGATCCAGCACGCCCCGAACCCGCACAACGAGGCCTACCTGCGCGCGAAGCGCGACAAGCTCGGTCATACGCTCCACCACCAGGGCCTGCCGCTCGACGAGGAGATGCTCCGCGACGAGCAGGAGCACGATCAGAGCAGCCGCGCCGGCGATGGCGTCTGACGCCCGGGTCGCGCTCTGCGTGGCGCACTTCTACACGGAGCTCGCCGATCGGCTCGAGCAGGGAGCACGCAGGGCGTTGTCGGACGCCGGCGTGGCCGATGCCGACCGCTTCGAGGTGCCGGGCGCGTTCGAGCTGCCGCTGATCGCCAAGTACGCCGCCGAGTCGGGCAGCTACGACGCGGTCGTGTGTCTCGGCGCGGTGATCCGCGGCGAGACTGACCACTACGACTACGTCTGCTCGAGCGCGGCCAGCGGGATCTCGCAGGTGCAGCTCCAGACCGGCGTCCCGTGCGGCTTCGGTGTCCTGACGGTCGACACGATGGAGCAGGCGCTGGACCGCGTCAGCGGCGGGTCCAAGCGCGACACCGGTGCGCACGCGGCGCAGGCGGCGCTCGCGTCGCTGGCCGTCAAGCGGGCGCTCTAGCGCCACTAGCGGCTAATCGCCGCCGTTGCCATTTCCGTTGACCTGGCCGTTGCCGTTGCCGTTGCCGTTGCCGTTGCCGTTGCCGGGGCCGCTGCCGGGGCCGTGATGGCCGTGGCCCGGCGGCCCCGGGGCTTGGGGTGCGATGCCGGCCGCCTGCAGCGCCTGATTGAGCGTCTGCTGTACGACCGGGGTCTGGTTGGGGATCTGCAGGCGCTGCTGTAGCACCGCGATCGCCGCCTTCGGGTTCCCGACAGCAGCAGCGCGTCACCGAGGTCGTACAGCCCGTAGGCGTAGGTGAGGCTGTTGCGCGGGGCCGCCGCGAGCGCGCGGCGCAGGCTCAGGACCGCCGCCGCGTAGTTGTGATCGAGCAGCTCCTGGTGGCCTAGTAGCTGCAGCGCGGACGGGCTCGGGGCGGCGGCAGAGCTCGACGAGGCGGCAGAGCTCGACGAGGCGGCGCTGCTCGACGAGCTGGCGGTGTGGGTCGCGGCCTTCGGGTGGTGCGCCGTCGCGGCGTGTGTTCGCCGGTTGCTGGCGGTCAGCGGCGACCGCGATCCGTTCTCGAGCTGCGAGACCAGCAGAATCACGCCGATCGCCACGGCGGCGAGCGCCAGCAATGCGATCGCCCGGCCGCCGCGCTCCTGGTGGCCCGACCGGGTGCGCGGCGGGACGTTCGGGGCCCGGCGGCCTGCAGCCACCGGGCGAGTTCTGGCGGCGGCTGGCTGGTCGTCGATCGCACCAGCGAGCGCCTCGACGAACGCGGTCGCGGTCGGGTAGCGCGCCCCCGGCTCCTTGGCCATCCCGCGGCGCAGCACACCGTCGACGGCGGGTGGCAGGGTCGGCTCGCGCTCGCTCGCGTTCGGCGGCTCGTCCTCGATGTGCTGGCGCGCCTGGGCGGCGAAGTGCGTGGCGGTGAACGGTCGGCCGCCGGTCAAGAGCTCAAACGCCGCGACAGCGAGCGAGTACCGGTCGCTTGCGCCAGTCGCCTCGCGCCCCAGCGCCTGCTCTGGCGCCAGATAGGCGGCGGTCCCGAACAGCTCACCGCTGCTGGTGATCGTGTCCTCACTCATCAGCCGGGCGATCCCGAAATCGGCCACGTGCAGTCTGCGTCCGCCGTCGAGCGGGAAGTTGGCCGGCTTGATGTCACGGTGCACGATCCCGCGCTCGTGCGCATGATCGAGCGCCGATGCCGCCTCACGCAGCCAACGCCGCGCCTCGTCGCGCGTGACCGAGTCGCAGCGCAGCGCATCGGCCACCGTGCCTCCCGAGAGGTGCTCCATGACGATGAACGCGCTGGGCGGCGAGTCACGGCCGTCGGGCTCGATGTCGCCAATGTCGAAGATCGTGACCACGTGTGGGTGGGCCGAGACACGCGCCGCCGCGCGAGCCTCCCGCTTGAAGCGCCGGATCGCGAGCTCGTCATCCGCGAACCGCTCGGACAGCACCTTGATCGCCACGCGACGATCAAGCATGCGGTCCTCGGCGCTCCACACCGACGCCATCCCGCCCGTGGCGATATGGCGACTTACGCTGTAGCGCTCGGGAAGCCTGAGCCCAAATCGAGGCTCGGCCTGGGGCTTGGCGCGGGCGCTCATCCGGTCGCTTCAGTACCCAGTTCTTGAGATCTGGAAGCCACTGGCTGCAGGGCATGGTAGGAACCCGGCCCCGTGCCTGCATCGTGGCACAGCGCACGAGGGCCACGCGCCGGCTGCCACCGCGCCGGCTGCCATTGTGGACGCGGCGTTGGGACCCCGCCAGGTGCCGTTTCCGGGCCGCGTCTATACTCGCCCGCGATGCCAAAGATCTGTCACGTGTGTGCCAAGGGCCCGGCGTTCGGCCACAACCGCAGCCACTCGATGGTCGCGACCAAGCGGCGCTTCGAGCCCAATCTCCAGCGGGTGCGGATCGACGACGGCGGAACTCCCCGTCGCGTGTACGTCTGCACGCGCTGCCTGAAGGCCGGCAAGATCGTCAAAGCTCGCTAGGACGGTCTGTGGCCGCCCCGGAGCGAGCGTCCAGCCGTGCAAGCGCATCCGATCCGAGCATCGTCCGGTTCCGCGCGCTCGTTGAAGCGGGCCTCGCGGCGCTCGAGGATCGTCGTGAAGAGGTCAACGACCTGAACGTGTTTCCGGTCGCCGACGGCGACACCGGCGACAACATGGTGCTGACGCTCCGCGCCGTGCTGCAGGAGCTCGACCGGCTCGCTGGCGCCTCCGAGGGCCGCACGATCGACGAGATCGGGCGCGACGAGATCGTCGCCTCGGTCGCCCGCGCGGCGCTGCTCGGTGCGCGCGGCAATTCCGGCGTGATCCTCTCGCAGCTGATCCGCGGCGCCGCCGAGGAACTCGCGAGCCGGCCCGGTGAGCTCGTCGACCCCGTTCTGATCGGAGCGGCGCTGGCGCGCGCTGCCGACCAGGCCTACGGCTCGGTGCGCGACCCGGCCGAGGGCACGATCCTGACCGTCGTTCGCGAGATGGCGCACCGGGTCGCATCCGACATCGCTCACACTCCGAACGCGCGACTCGGCATCGACGCGACCACCTTCGAGCAGGATGAGGTGATCGCGCACGTGATCGAGGGCGCGCTCGAGGCTGGCCAGGAGTCGGTCAGTCGCGGACCGGACCTGCTGCCGGTGCTGCGCGAGGCAGGTGTCGTCGACGCCGGTGGCTACGCGGTCACCGTGATGCTCGCCGGGATCGTCGGCGCGCTGCGTGGCGGCGAGGCTCCCGAACTCGAGCATCAGGCCGCAGCGCGGGTGACGCACCCCCAGCACGCGTCGAGCACATTTCGCTACTGCACGAACTTCGCCGTCACCGGCGCCGGGCTGCAGCAGCGCCACTTCATCGCCGAGCTCGAGCGGATCGGCGACTCGGTGCTGGTCGTCGGCGATCAGACGACGCTCAAGGTCCACGTCCACACCGACGATCCCGACGCGGCGACGGCGCTGTTCGCCGGCGCGGGCGTCGTTTCGCACCTCGACGTCGCCGACATGCGCGAGCAGGTCCAGGCGCGCGACGAGCGCCTCGGGGCCACGTCGCAAGCCGTCTGCGGCGCGCTGGCGGTGGTCAACGGCGAGGGCATGAGCGGGCTGTTCGAGGGTTTCGGGGTCCGGGTGCTCGACGGCGGCCCGACGCTCAACCCGTCGACCTACGACCTGCTAGCCGCGATCCACGCCGTGCCCGCCGAGCAGGTCGTCGTGCTGCCGAACAGCGCCAACGTCGTGATGGCCGCCGAGCGCGCGGCCGAGCTGTCGGACAAGACGGTCAGCGTCGTGCCGTCGCGCTCGCAGCAGGCGGGTCTCGCCGCGGCGGTCAGCCTCGATCCGATCCGGCCGGCCGCGGACAATGCGGCGGCGATGTTGGAGACGCTTGCAAACGTCCGGACGGGGGCGGTCGCACCCGCCGGGCGCGACGACGCGCAGGGGCGCTTCCGCGCCGGTGACGCGGTCGGCTTCGTCGAGGACGAGCTCGTCTCTTGGGGGGAGCCGTTGCCGACATTGCGCAAGGTGCTCGCGCAGTTGATGGCCGATGCTGAGTTGATCACCTGCCTGCGCGGCGTCGACGCGCCGCTCGACGACGCTACGGTGCAGGCCCTCGCCTCCGGCGAGGTCGAGCTCGAGCTGTCGGTCGGCGGCCAGCCGAGCTACTGGTGGCTGCTGTCGGCTGAATAGCCGTGGCGCGCCGACCGGCGGTGTGGTCATCATCGAGCACGCGATGCCGCCGACCGCGTTCGCCAGTTCTCGCCCGCTGCCCGACGACGAGCTGGCCGGTGCGCCGATCCGCTATCCGCGGCCGTCGCGGCTGGCGCGCGAGCTGTCGGTTGACGGGCGCAAGGCCGCCCAGGCTGCGGGCTCGCTTGGGCTGAACACGATCGGCGACCTGCTGGCACACCTGCCGCGCGACCGGCGCGAGGCGCGCGCGGTTGCGGCGCTGGTCCCCGGCGAGGTCGCGACCGTGGTCGTCGAGGTGCGCGCCATCTCGGCGCGTCCAGTCCGCCGCCGCGGAATGCGTCCGCTGGTCGAGGCGACCGTCGCCGACGAGTCGGGTCCGATGAAGGCGACGTTCTTCAACCAGCCGTGGCTTGTTCACCGCTACCCGGCGGGGACACGTCTGGTCCTCCACGGCAAGTACGAGTCGCGCAACCGGTTTCGCGTCCAGGCCCACGCGCGGACCGCTGAGGCGGCGGGCGACAGCGATGCGGTCGCGCACTACGCGGCGACCGAAGGCCTGTCGTCGACTCAGATCCTGGCGCTGGTCCGGGCGCACGCGGCCGAGATCGGCGACCTGGTGGAGCCGCTCCCCGCGCTGCTGCGGACCGAGGAGCGCTTGCCCGAGCGCGGTAGCGCGGTCGCCGCCGTCCACTTCGAGGGCGACATCGAGCAGGCGCTCGGGCGGCGACGGCTGGCGTTCGAGGAGCTGCTGCTGGTGCAGCTGGCGCTGCTGCGACGGCGCCGGCTGCGCCGTAGCGGCGCGACCGCGCCGGCGCTTGACGGCGAGCGCGAGCTGACCGCCCGCTGGCTGTCGGAGATGCTCCCGTTCACGCTGACCTCGGACCAGCATGCGGCGATCGACGAGCTCGACCGCGACCTCGCCGATGCACGGCCGATGCAGCGCCTGCTGATGGGCGAGGTCGGGTCCGGCAAGACGGTCGTCGCCCTATACGCGCTGCTGCGCGCCGTCGAGCACGGCCACCAGGGCGCCCTGATGGCGCCGACGGAGACGCTGGCCGAGCAGCACTTCGCCACGATCCAGGCGCTGATGCCCGGCGAGGCAGTTCCGATCGGGCTGCTGACCGGCTCGACCCCCGCGCGCCGGCGGGCCGACCTGCTCGGCAAGCTCGACAGCGGCGAGCTGTCGCTGCTGGTCGGGACCCACGCGCTGATCGAGGAGCCGGTTCAGTTCGCGCGCTTGGCGGTCGTGGTCGTCGACGAGCAGCACCGGTTCGGCGTTCGTCAGCGAGCTGCGCTCGACGCCAAGGCGCCGGCCGGCGAGAGCCCGCACGTGCTGCACATGACCGCCACCCCGATCCCGCGCACGCTGGCGCTCGCCGGCTACGGCGACCTCGACTTCACCCAGCTGCGCGAGCTGCCCAAGGGGCGCCAGCCGATCCAGACGCACGTCTGCTCGACCGAGGCCGAGCGGGCGCGCGCGTACAAGCGAATCCGCGAGGAGCTGCGCGCGGGCCGTCAGGCGTTCGTCGTCTGCCCGCTGATCGCCGAGTCAGAGCTGCTGCAGGCACGCGCGGCGACCGCCGAGTTCGAGCGCCTGCGCGACGGCGAGCTGCGTGACTTCCGGGTCGTGCTGATGCACGGTCAGCTGCGGCCGGGGGAGAAGCACGAGGTGATGGCCGCGTTCGCCTCGGGCGGCGCCGACGTGCTGGTCGCGACCTCCGTGATCGAGGTCGGGATCGATGTGCCGAATGCGAGCGTGATGCTGGTCGAGGATTCTGATCGCTACGGGATCTCGCAGCTGCATCAGCTGCGCGGGCGGATCGGCCGCGGGCCGCACCAGTCGCTTTGCCTGCTGTTCGGCGCACGCGAGTCGCCCCGGCTGCGGGCGCTGGCCGAGCATACGGACGGCTTCCGGCTCGCCGAGATTGACCTCGAGCTGCGCGGCGAGGGCGAGCTCGCCGGCACTCGTCAGAGCGGCCTGGCGCAGTTCCGCGTCGCCGAGCTGCCACGCGACGCGGAGCTGCTCGAACGCGCGCGAGCCCGGGCGCGGCGGATCGACGACTCAGATCCGGACCTCGATCAGCCGGAGCATGCGCTGCTCGCCGGGGCACTCGCCGGTCTGTTCGGAGACGAGGCCCAGGCGCCGATCCGCGCGTAGTCGGGACGGGGGTGCGGGACCGAGGCCGCAGGCCGGGCACAGTTCTGCCGCGCGGCACCCGCCGGCAGTAGGATCTCGACGGAGCCGAGGAGTCGGGAGATGTTCAACAACGCCGTCATAGGTGTCGATGATGGGACGCGTGCCCAGGACGCGATCACGCTAGCCAGGCTCCTGCTCGTGCCGGATGGAAAGCTCGCGCTCGCACACGTCCACGGGGGCGACCGTCGCATGCGCACGCTGAACCCTGAGTACGGTGTCGCCGAGCGGGAGGAGACAGGCGAGCTGCTCAAGCAAGTCCGTTCCGAGGCGGGCGTCGAGGCCGAGCTGTTGTCGGTCGGATCCCTGTCGGTCGGGCGCGGGCTACACAAGATGGTGGCCCATCATGGCGCCGACCTGCTCGTGCTCGGCTCGCACCGTCACAGCATGTTTGGGCGCATCACGCTCAGTGACCACTTGGGCGAGGCCCTGAACGGCGCGACCTGTCCGGTGGCCATAGCCCCGGGTGGATACGCCGATCGAGCCAGCGGGCTGAGCTCGGTCGGCGTCGGCTACGACGGCTCCCCGGAGAGTGAACATGCGCTCCAGTTGGGGCGGCGGCTCGCGAGCACAACCGGCGCAAAGCTATCGGCCTTTCAGGTAGTCGGGTTCGTCTACGACGACCGACCCAGCCGCGCGAACGTGGAGCGCGCCATTGCCAGGGCCGAGGAACGGCTTGCCGCGCTCGGCGGCGTCGAGCCACACGCTGCCTTCGGAGACAACGCGGAGGAACTCGCGCTTTACGGCGCCTCGGTTGACCTGTTGATCGTCGGCTCCCGGGGGTACGGGCCAGTCGGCAGCCTCGTTCACGGCAGCACCTCCCGCCGCCTGGCGCACATCTCGCGAGGCGCGCTTCTCGTGCTAACGCGATCCGCCGCTGGCGACGACGAAGCGGACGAGGTTGCCACGCACTGAAGGGCCGGCGTCGCCGCCACGGCCCACGCGGCGCGCGGAGACGGCTTCCGGGACGGCCTCGGGGACGGCCGCAGCGAGATAGCGCAGGTCGTGCGAGTCGTCGCGGGCATCTACGGCGGACGCGAGCTTGTCGCTCCGAAGGGTAGTGCGACCCGGCCGACCTCAGATCGCGTGCGAGAGGCGCTGTTCTCGATCCTCCGGGATGTGTCCGGCGCGCGTGTCCTGGACCTGTTCGCCGGCTCGGGCGCGCTCGCGATCGAGGCCGTTTCGCGCGGCGCGGCGCACGCTACCC
This sequence comes from Solirubrobacteraceae bacterium, assembly GCA_052147875.1. Lineage (GTDB taxonomy): Bacteria > Actinomycetota > Thermoleophilia > Solirubrobacterales > Solirubrobacteraceae > Palsa-465. Next base: position 9,569 of record JBKQJQ010000491.1, read on the forward strand.
TGGTCGACTCGTCGCGAGCTGCAATCGCGGCGATCAGGCGCAACCTCGAACGGTTGGAAATCGACGCGACCGTCCAGCAGGGCAGCGCGTTGGCATTTCTTCAGCAAGCACCGGGTAGCGGGCGTCAATACGATCTCGTGTTCCTAGACCCTCCATATCGCCACGCGGGTGCGCTCTCGGCGCAGCTCACGGCGGCGCTGGCGCCGGTGCTCGCCCCCGAGGCGCGCGTGGTCGCCGAAAGCGACCGCCGCGGGCCGCTGGAGCTCGGGCTCGAGCTGCTCGACCAGCGCCGCTACGGCGACACACTGATCCAGATTCATGGCTCCCGATGACTTCCTCGCCTCCGACTTCATGGCTCCCGATGACTGCCTCGCCTCCGACAACCAACGCCCTGATCCGCCGTGACCCCCGATAACCGCATCGCGATCTGCCCGGGGACGTTCGACCCAGTCACCTACGGTCATCTCGACGTGATCTCACGAGCGTCGGCGATGTACGACCATGTCGTCGTAGCGGTTGTCAACCTGCCCTGGCGCAAGGGCAGCACGCTGTTCAGCGCTGAGGAGCGGATCGCGTTTCTGGAGGAGGCGACGAGCGGCCTGCCGAACATCTCGATCGAGACGTTCAGCAACCTGCTGGTCGACTTCGCGCGCGAAAAAGGGGCGATGGCGATCGTTAAAGGGCTGCGCGCGATTTCGGACTTCGAGTACGAGCTCGAGATGAACCAGCTCAATCGCCGCCAGGCGCCGGACATCGAGTCCGTTTACCTGATGGCCTCCCCCAAGTACAGTTTCCTACGTTCGAGTGGCGTCAAGGAGCTCGCCACTTTCGGCGGAGAGATCGACGATCTCGTCCCGGAAGGCGTCGCCCGGCACTTGAAGGAACGGCTCGGCCGCTGACGAAACAGAGGTTCGCGAAATGGATGTCCTGGTACTGATCGACAAGCTGGACGACCTCGTCCACAACGCCAAGCCGGTCCCGCTGACCGACCAGGTGCGCGTGGATAAAGAGGAGATCTACGACATCCTCGATCAGATGCGCGCGACGATCCCTGAGGAGATCAAGCAGGCTCGCTGGATCGTCAAGGAGCGCCAGGAGATGCTGGCCGAGGCCAAGCGCGAGGCCGAGCGGATCGTCAAGGAGGCGCGTGAGCGCCAGGAGAAGCTGGTCTCCGACGAGGAGATCACCAAGCAGGCCGAGCGTGCCGCCGAGGACATCATCGAGGACGCTCGTGCGCGGGAGCGCGAGATCCGCCTCGGAGCAGAGGACTACGCGGACGAGATCCTCAACACGCTCGAGGTCAACCTGTCGAAGTTCATCGCGGCCGTGCAGCG
>JBKQJQ010000492.1:0-7377 GCA_052147875.1 Solirubrobacteraceae bacterium
TCCTCGCGCATGCGATCGAGCTCGGCTGCGTGCTCTGCGCAGAACCGACGACCCTTCTCAGCGGGACGCTGACAGTGACTTCCACTACGACAACGCATAGACAGTGTATGATAACAGGCCGCCCGGAAGCCGGTGCGCTGCGCGGTTGTGTGCGGCTTTGAGCAGGGGGGCGAGCCGGGGAATCAGGGGCCCTGTCAGTCCTTCTGTCGTGAGCACTTTCGCGTCGACCTGTGGAGCTTGCGCTTGGCCTTGCGGACCTCTCGGCGCGTCGGCTACTTGTGGTGCTTCGGAGGCGGCTTGTGATGTCCAGGTCGCCCTGGCAGCAGCTGGTAGATCGTGCCGTAGCCGTCGAGGTAGAGCGCGTGATAGTCGGCGATCACCGGCGTGAACGCGCCGTCGGGAAACGAGAACACGGTCCGGCCGGTGGTCGCATCAAGGCCGGTCGTCGTCTTCGTGCCGAGATCCGAGTAGTAGACCACGTTGCCGATCACGGTCGAGGAGCCGGAGATCTTGCCGCCCGCCGGGTGGCGCCATCTGACGGCGCCCGAGCGGGCGTTGAACGCGTACAGGTTGCCGTCATACGAGCCCACGTAGACGGTCGGACCGAGGCCGGGAGGATCGGCGACCGACGCGGACGCGTACACGTACGCGCCGGTGCTGGTTGCCCACGCCAGCGCCCCCGTGCGAGCACCGAACGAGTACACCCGCCCGTCGGTGTTTCCCATGTACACACGCCCGAACGCGACCGCCGGCGTGGCATAGAAGTTGCCTGAGCCAAAGCCGAAATGGGCCCCGTCTGTTCCAACGGCCCAGATCTGGTGGCCATTTGAGGCATTGATTGCGTACGCGCGGCCTGCGTAGTCGCCGAAGTACAGGACGTTGTCGACCAGCGCCGGGCCCCCCTTGATCGCCCCGCTTGCGTGGTAGGTCCAGTCGACATCGCCGTGGCGCAGCGACAGCGCCCAGAGGGTGCCGCCCTGGTCGCCGAAATAGACCGTCGAGCCGTGGGCGATCGGCGACGACTCGCTGCCCGCCGGCAGGGGCTTTGACCAGACCACGTGACCGTTGCGCATCGACAGCGCGACGAACTGGCCGCCGCCGGGCGAGTGGCCGTGGGTCGAGAGCACCGGCATCACAACCAGCCCCTGGTTGGCGGCGACCGCGGGCGATGCCGCGGCCAACGCCCCGACGGACCGGTGCCAGAGGGTGCGGCCGTTGAGGACGTCGACGGCCTTTGCGACGCCGTCGTCGCCCATCACGAACAGCGTCGTGTGGTAAATGACCGGCGGGAACTCGAGCAGGGTTCCGTCATACAGGCGCCAACCGACGTGGAATGGCGGCTTCAGCTGCGGCGTGTCAGCGAAGAACCTCGTCCGGCCGGCGTCGTAGCCGTACCACGGCCACTGGAAATTGTCGACCAGCTGGTGGTGTTTGTGTACCGGCGGCGGCGTGGTTGAGGTCGCCGACGTGAACGGGACGTTGGGGTTCGACACGTTGCCCGGGGCGTGCAGCACGATGAACGCAACCACGCCGCCGGCGACGATCACGACGGCCGCCAACGCGACGAGTGCCCGCCGCAGCAGCCGCCGCGAAACGGGACTCGGCATGGCGCCCATGGTAGTCGGACGGCTCGTGCATGCGCCGCTTCAGCGGGGCGCCGCCCGCCGCGCGATCATGGCGCCGTGGTCGAACACGATCCCGACCTGCTGCTCGAGCGCCTGGCGGCGCTGCGAGCGGCGCAGCCGCTGCTGCGGGTGCTCGGCGGCGCGCCGGTCGACGTCTATCTGGTCGGCGGCGCGGTGCGCGACCTGATGCTCGGCTGCGAGCCGCGGGAGCTCGACCTCGTGGTCGAGGACGAGCTCGAGCCGTTCATCGCGCGGATCGGTGCGGGCCGAAAACTCCATGACCGGTTCGCGACCGCAAAGCTGACGCTCGAGGGCTTTGAGTACGACCTCGCACGTGCGCGCCGCGAGACGTACGCCTGTCCCGGTGCACTCCCGACCGTGGCGGCGGCGAGCCTCGACGACGACCTGGGCCGGCGCGATTTCACCGTCAATGCGATCGCACTTGCGATCGCGGGCCCGGGGCGCGGGGCGCTGATCGCCTACAACGGTGCGATCGCGGACCTGGACGCCGAGACACTGCGCGTGCTGCACGACGCGAGCTTCATCGATGACCCCACCAGACTGCTCCGTCTGGCGCTGTACCACAGTAGGCTGGGCTTCTCGATCGAGCCCCACACGCTCGAGCTCGCACGCGCCGCAATCGCCGGCGGAGCGCTGACGACCGTCAGCGGGGCCCGGATCGGAGCCGATCTGCGCCGCCTGACGAGCGGGGACGATCCTGTCGGTGCGCTGGCAGCGCTACACGAGCTGGGGATCGATCAGGCGCTGGCACGCGGCTTTGGCCTCCAGCAGCCGCCGCTCGCGCGCCGCGCGCTGGCGATGCTTCCCGAAAGCGGCGATCGGGCGACGCTCGTGCTCGCTGCAGCCGGGCTTGGCGTTCCGGAGCCGGAGCTGTCGACGCTGCTGACGGGGCTGGCGTTTCACGCCGCACAGCGGGATGCGATCGTCGCGGCGGCCGCCGGCGCCCGCACGCTGGCCGCCAGATTGCGTGCCGCGAGGAGGCCGTCGGAGATCGCCGCCGCGGTGAACGGTGCCGCTGCCGAGGCCGTCGCGCTGGCCGGGGCGTTGGACGCCGAGGCTGCCGCCCGCAGCTGGCTTGAGGGCTTGCGCTTCGTAGAGCTGGAGATCGACGGAAATGACCTGCTGGATGCGGGCATTGCGCCCGGGCCGGCGGTTGGTGCTGGGCTGCGGGCCGCGCTGTACGCAAAGCTCGACGGGCGCGCCAGCGGCCGCGACGAGGAGCTGGCCGAGGCACTGAGGGCCGTAAAGGCGACCGGGTAGCCTGACCGCGATGGTGCTTGTCGAGCCGTTCTACGCACGCGGCGAGCAGTTCGGGATCGATCTGCGCGCAGCAAAGGTGGTATTCACCACCCGACGCGGTGGATATTCGAGCGGGCCGTATGCGAGCCTCAACCTCGGCCGGCTGACCGACGACGATCGGTCGGCGGTGGAGCGCAACCGGGCCTCAGTCGAGACCGATCTAGGGGTGCGGCTCGGATTCGTGCGTCAGGTACACGGACCGCGCGTGTGCAAGCTGACCGCCGAGACCGCGGAGGACCACAGGGCCGCCGGCGACCAGTTGCCAGAGGCCGATGGGCTCGTGAGCGCGGAGCCGGGGCTAGCGGCAGCCGTGCTGACCGCCGACTGCCTGCCGGTTGCGATCGCCGGCGACGATGCGGTTGTGATGGTCCACGCGGGATGGCGCGGATTGCGGGAAGGGGTGATCGCCGCGGGCGTCGATGCGCTCCGCGCGTGCGGTTGTGGGGGCAGGCTGAGCGCCGCGATCGGTCCCGGAGCGGGCCCGTGCTGCTACGAGGTGAGCGACGAGCTGCACGAGCGGTTCGCCGACCATCCCGAGCACGTGCATCGCGGGCGCAACCTCGATCTCAGGGCGATTGCGTGCCACCAACTCGCACAGGCCGGCGTGGAGGAGATCCACGACATCGGGATCTGCACGATCTGCTCGGATCCCGGGCTGCTGTTCTCCCATCGTCGCGACGGGGGCGTCACCGGACGTCAGGCCGGAATCGCGTGGTTGAACTAGTCCATGGGCTGAGCGCCGAGCGCGTGCACGCGAACCTGGAGCGCGTCCGCGACTCGATCGCCGCAACGGGGCGCGAGCCGGAGACGGTCGAGATCCTCGCCGCGGTCAAGTACGTCCCGGCGGATGAGCTGCCCGCGCTGGCCGAGGCCGGCATCACGGTGGTTGGCGAGAACCGCGCCCAGGAGCTCGTTCAGAAGACAGCCACGGCGCCCGGCGGGCTCACCTGGGACTTCATCGGTCACCTGCAGAGCCGCAAGGTTCGCGACGTGCTGCCGCTCGTCCGCTACATCCACTCGGTCTCGAGCGACTCCGTGCTGGCGCAGCTGGGACGGCACGGCACCGCCCAGACGAGGGTGCTGGTCGAGGTGAACCTGTCAGGTGAGGCGAGCAAGAGCGGGATCGAACCATCACAGCTGCCCGGGTTCCTTGAGCGCTGTCCGGTGCCCGTGGTCGGGCTGATGACGATGCCGCCGCTCGCCACGAAAGCCGATCAGAGCCGCCCGTACTTTGCGCGGCTGCGCGAGCTGGCGGCCGAGCACGGGCTCGAGCAACTGTCGATGGGCACCAGCCAGGACTACGTGGTCGCGGTCCAGGAGGGCGCAACGATCGTGCGTCTGGGCACAACGCTGTACGGATCGGCGCCATAATCACGAGCAGGGAAACAGAGTCCCTGCGCGAACCCTGACACCCAGAGTGGCCTTCAGAGACACATGGCATCGGACCCTCGTCTACTTCGGCCTTGCCGAGGATGAGGCGTATGAGGACGAGGAGCTCGAGCCCTATCAGGAGCCCGAGGTGGATCTCCAGGACAGTTACCGCGAGCGCCCGAATGTGCGCAGGCTCAGTTCTCGTCGTCGGCGCGACGAGATCGACGACATCTTCGCCGACGAGCCGGCTGCCGAACGGCGGACGACGTCGCTGCGGCCGGTCGGCGGCAGCAGGCCAGGCAATGGCCGCAGCCAGGACGTGCGGGTGCACTTCGTCGCGCCGAAGAACTTCAACGATGTTCAGGACGTGGCCGACAAGTTCAAGGACTCGATCCCGGTGATCCTCAACCTCCAGGGCACGGACACTGACCTGTCCAAGCGGCTGATCGACTTCTCGAGCGGTCTCACGTACGCGCTCGACGGCGGGATGCAGCGGATCGCCGACAAGGTCTTCCTGCTGACGCCGCACAACGTCGAGGTGTCGGCGGAGGAGCGGGCCCGGCTGGTCGAGAAGGGCTTCTTCAACCAGTCCTAACCGCAGCGGCGGCGTATCCGCGGGAATCCGCGGGCGCCAAGGTAGATTTCGCTGTATGAAGGTTGGCCTGATCGGAGCCGGGAACATGGCGCGCGCGATGGCGCGCGGCTGGGGCGGCCCCGTCCTGTGCTCGGACAACGGCTCGGGCCGCGCCGAGGCGCTGGTCGCGGAGCTCGGCGGACGGGCGGCCGGCAACGTCGAGGTCGCCGCCGAAGCCGACCTCGTCGTGCTGTGCCACAAGCCGCCGCAGCTGCAGGAGGTCGCGCTCGAGATCGGCGCGCACGCGAGGGCGGTGGCCTCGGTGCTGGGTGGCGTCAAGCTCGGCGACCTGGCGGCTGCCTACCGCGACGTGCCAACCTTCAAGCTGATGCCGAACACGCCGGTCGAGGTCAGGCAGGGCATTGTCCTGTATTCACCGACATCCGACGTCGACCCAGACCTCGAGCGCGACGTGCTTGCGCTGTTCGAGCGTCTTGGCTCGGTCGTCACGGTGCCCGAGCGGCTGCTCAGCGTGGCGGGCGCTGTGATGAGCGTCGGTCCCGCTTATCAGGCGCTGGTGGCCGAGGCCCAGGTCGATGCCGCCGTGCGCCACGGTCTGGCGCCGGCGCTCGCATCGCGTCTGGTCGTCGAAACGATGGCGGGCACCGCGTCATTGCTGCAGACGCGCGACTACGACACGCTCGCAGTGAGGCGCGAGGTAACCTCCCCGGGCGGCACGACCGCCCGCGGGCTGGCGGCGCTCGAGCGGGGCGGTGTCCGACCCGCATTTGCGGACGCGATCGACAGCATCTGCGGGGAGCCGAACCGATGATCGCGTTCGCCAGCACCCGCGGCAACATCGCCACCTATGTCAGCGCGCTGTTCACGGTCTACATCGCGCTGATCTTCATCTACATCCTGCTCAACCTGGTGCAGTCGTTCGGGGTACGGATCCCGTACTCGCGCTGGAGTGACATGCTGATGAACTTCCTGCGCGACATATGCGAGCCGTATCTGCGCCTGTTCCGCCGCCTGCTGCCGACGGTCGGCAACTTCGACTTCACGCCGATCATCGCGATTCTGCTCCTCTACATCGCGCAGTCGCTGATACCCGGTTGGATCAAGGGCTGAGCCCGGGCTCACCGATGTCATCGTCGCCGGCGGCGGCCCGACCGCCGATCACTCGCAAGGGGGCAATCCTCCGGGCGCTGTCCGTCGTGGTGCTCGTCGTCGTCCTGGACCGGATCACCAAGCACGAGGTCAAATCCGGGATCGCAGTCGGCGACGTGCACAAGTTCCTGCCAGGCGTCCAGCTCGTCGACGTGCGCAACTCAGGGGTCGCGTTCGGCTTCTTCTCCGGCGGCGGGGCGCTGGTCCTGATCCTGACGCTGACCGCGCTGACCGCGCTGCTGGTGTATTTCGCGCTGCACCCGCAGCGGCGCCTGCTGTGGCTGCCGACTGGACTGCTGGTCGGGGGCGCGCTCGGGAACCTGATCGACCGGTTCTCGAGCGGATCAGTGACCGACTTCATCAAGCTGCCCCTGTGGCCGCCGTTCAACATCGCCGACATGGCGATCACGTTTGGCGTCCTGTCGCTGCTGTACGTGCTCGAGAGCGCGCCCAAGGATCGCGAGCGCGGGAAAGTGGCGCAACAGAGCCGGTGAGCGGCGCGCCGATCGAGCTGACCGTCGACGACGGGGCCGACGGGACCCGCCTCGACCGCTTCCTCGCGGGACCGCTCGGTTCGCGCGCACGGGCGCAGCACCTGATCGACTCCGGCCACGTGCTGGTCGACGGGCGGCGACGTCCGAAGCGCTACCCGGTCACGGCCGGCCAGCGCGTGAAGGTCGAAGACCGCGACGAGCCACCCGAGCCTGCAGCCGCTCCGGCGCCCTATGAGATCGCGTACGAGGACGAGCACCTGCTGGTGGTCGACAAGCCGGGCGGCGTGGTCGTCCACCCAGCGCGCGGCCACCGGTCCGGAACGCTGGCCCAGGCACTCGGCAGCTCCGGAGCGGATGGCGGTGAGCCGTGGCGGGCCGGGATCGTCCACCGCCTCGACCGCGACACGTCCGGCCTGCTGGTCGTCGCCAAGAGCGACACCGTCCATCGGGCGCTGAAGGAGCTGCTGGCACGGCGTGCACTGCAACGCGAGTATCTCGCCCTGGTGGCCGGCCATCCTGAGGCACGCTCGGGGACAATCGATGCGCCAATCGGGCGCCACCGGCGCGACCGGGTGCTGATGTCGATCGACACTGACCAGCCGCGCGAGGCACGAACGCACTTCGAGCTCGAGCGCCTGCTGCCGGCCTGCGCGCTGGTTCGGGTTGTGCTGGACACAGGTCGCACCCACCAGATCCGCGTCCACATGGCGGCGATCGGCCATCCGGTCTGCGGTGACCGCCAGTACGGGACCGCCGGCGAGTACGGCCTCGAGCGGCAGTTCCTGCACGCCGCCAGGCTGGCGTTCGTGCATCCTGTGACCGG
>JBKQJQ010000493.1:0-7360 GCA_052147875.1 Solirubrobacteraceae bacterium
GCGCTCGCACGGCCTCGGAGATCAGCTCGACCCCCTCGCCCTCGAGCGGGTCGCGCGCCTTCTTGCCGCCGAGGATCAGCGGCGCCAGGAACAGCCTGACCTCGTCGATCTCCCCCGCGTCGAGGAACGCGCCCGCGAGATGCGGACCACCCTCGAGCAGGATCGAGGACACGCCCGCGGCGCCAAGCGCGTCGAGCGCCGAGCAGACACGCGCGGACTCGTTCTCGCCGGTCGCGACGATCACGTCAGCGCCGTGGGTCTCCAGTGCGTCAGTCGCGCTGCGCGGGGCCGCGCGCGAGACGACGACGGTCAGCGGCACGCGCCTGGCATCGCGGACCAGCTGCGCGCTGAGCGGCAACCGCCCGAGCGAATCGAACACGACCCGGCGCGGCTGCCGGACGACCCCCTGAACGCGCGCGGTCAGCAGCGGGTCGTCGGCCAGCGCGGTGCCGACCCCGACCGCGACCGCATCGCATTCGGCGCGCCAGTGGTGGGCCCGTCGCCGGCTCGCGTCGCCCGAGATCCACTTCGAGTCGCCGCTGCGGGTCGCAACCTTGCCGTCGAGCGTCATCGCCGATTTGAACAGCACCCAAGGACGGCCTGTGCGGGCGTACTTGCGAAACGGCTGGTTGAGCAGCCTCGCCCGCTGGGACAGCTCGCCCGTGTCGAGCACCACCTCGACCCCTTCGTCGCGAAGGATCCCAAGGCCGCGGCCGTTGGCGTGCTCACTGGGATCATCGGAGGCGACCACAACCCTCGAGATCCCAGCGTCGACGATCGCCTGCGTGCACGGCGGCGTACGGCCCTGGTGGCAGCACGGCTCGAGCGACACGTACAGCGTCGCGTTGGCGATCTCGCAGCCGTGCGCGGCCTGGATCGCTTCGACCTCGGCGTGCGCCGACCCTACCGCCCGGTGAAAGCCCTCGCCGATCACGCCGTCGAGGTTCGCCAGCACGGCACCGACCAGTGGGTTGGGGCTCACCTGTCCGCGGCCGCGCTCGGCGAGCTCGATCGCGCGTGCGAGGTGGCGACGGTCTACATCGGCGCTGCTGGTTGTCATCTCGGCCTTGGAGAATAGTTCGGCGCACATTTACCGCCCTGCAGGCGGTAAACGCTCATCTCCGGCCCCGGCCGCTCGTACTGGCGCGGGTAGTAGTCGATCGACCAGTCGAAGCTGAACGGGACCGCGTGGCGGTTGTTTGCGAACGGGCTGACGTGATACATCAGCTTCGCCTGGTTGGCGAGCGCTGCGTAGTAGGCGATCGCCTGCGGCGCGACCTTCGGCTGCGCGAACGACCGCCCCGCCTGGAGCGACCCGATCACGACCCAGCAGTAGCCGGTCGCCTCGTACTGGGCTAGCAGCGCCGGGCGCAGCGTCCGCTCGTACTCGTCGACGACCACGTAACGGTGCTCGCCGGCGGGCAACGGGTTGCCCTGGGCGTCGATGTTGGTCTCCCAGGTCGGGTACCGCTGCCAGCGGGCGCCGCTCAGGGTCGCGGGCAGCGCGTGCCCGATATCGGTCGCCCAGTTGTCCTCGACGACCGGCTCGATCACGACCTTGGTCCCGGCGGGCACGTGGGCGACCATCCACGCCCGCGTCAGGTTGCGCGTATCGGGCCGCGCCAGCACCGAGTCGTTGTGGATCGCGCTCGCGACGCCCTGACTGAGCAAGACGATGGTCGCCACGGTGCCTGCGATCAGCGCCGGCACGTGGCGCGTGCGCACGATCCAGCGCACCAGCTCGACCGTGCCATAGGCGCCGAGCAGGGCGACGATCGGAAAGATCGGCATCAGCCAGCGCCCGAAGAACCGCTGCTGGTCGCCCATGAAGATGATGAACGCGATCGGCGCCGGCAGCAGCACCAGCGCCATCGTCAACCGCCTGCGGACCAGCAGCAGCACGGCGCCACCGATCGCCGCGATCGACGGCGCCCAACCCAGCCCCCAGGTGAACGTCCACAGGTAGTACGCGATGCCGCTGGACGCCGTAGTGCCAAGCTTGACGGGGGCGCCGCCACCGGCTAGCGACTGCTGGGCGGCGACCCCCGCCTGAAAGGCCGAGAAGTCGAGCACACTGAAGGGATTGGCAAGCACGAACGCCGCCAGCGCCGCGAGCAGCGCCAGGGCGGTGCGCCGCACCGCCGTCAGCGCGGCGCCGCCAAGGCCGTCGGCGACCGCCGCCCCCAGCAGGCAGACGACCGTGATCCCGCCCGTGTACTTGGTCGCCGCGGCGAGCCCGATCGCGACTCCGGCGAGCACGTAGTCCCGGCGCCACCCGCGCCGCAGGACGCCGGCGACGCCGTACAGCGAGAGTGCCACCGGCGCCAGCGTTGGGACGTCGTTGAGAGCCAGGTGGCTGTAGAAGATCGGCAGGTACGAGAGGCCGAAGATCGCCGCGCCCAGCAGCGCCACCGTGCGGCCGAACAGGCGCACCCCGGCGAGGTACGTGAGCCAGACCGCGATCGTCCCCAGCACGGCGGCGACCAGCCGCGCGACGACGAACACCTCCGTCGGATCGACCGTGTAGGCACGGGTGGCGGCGTCGCCGCTTCCGAACCAGAGCTCGAACACGATGTGCAGGAGGTAGGAATACGCCGGCGGGTTGAGGAAATACTGCGGGTTGAGATCGTGGGAGAAGAACGCCAGCGCCCGCGGGACGAAATGCGTCGCCTCGTCGACGTTGTAGCTGTAAGGCAGGCCCTGCTTGATCCCCCATAGCCGAAGCGCGAACGTCACCAGCAGCAGCAATGCCAGTGCCAGCCGATGCAGATTCAGGTGCTTGGCGGCGAAATGGCCGCGCAGCCGCTCGCCCGGGCCGGGCGCCGACGGGAGCGTGGCCCGCCCCGGGCTGAGGGTTGCCGCATCCATGTTGTCCCGCGAGTATCCCGCTACCGTGTGATCGAGAGCGCACGCCCAGAGAGTGCGTAGGAGCCGAACAGCGCCACGTCATCGTCTACCTTCGTGCGCTTGCGGACATGAAGCTCATCATCCAGATCCCCTGTTTCAACGAGCAAGACCAGCTCCCGACCACGCTCGCGCACCTGCCGCGGACGGTTCCCGGGTTCGACGTCGTCGAGTGGCTGGTGATCGACGACGGCTCGACCGACACGACGATCGAGACCGCGCGGCGACACGGTGTCGATCACCTCGTGCGGCTGACCAACCACAAGGGCCTGGCAGCGGCCTTCCAGGCGGGGCTCGACACGGCGCTCAAGCTCGGCGCCGACGTGATCGTCAACACCGACGCGGACAACCAGTACGAGGGCGCCGACATCCCGAAGCTTGTCGCGCCGATCGTGCGCGGCGAAGCCGACATGGTGATCGGCGACCGTCAGGTCGACGTCAACGAGAACTTCTCGCGCTCCAAGCGCCGTCTGCAGCGGCTCGGGTCGTGGGTCGTTCGCCAGGCGTCCTCGACTGAGATCCCGGACACCACCTCGGGCTTCCGCGCCTACAACCGCGAAGCGGCATTGCAGATGCAGGTCGTGTCGCGGTTCACCTACACGCTCGAGACGATCATCCAGGCCGGCAAGCTGCTGGTAGCCGTCGACCACGTCCCGGTCCGTACCAACCCCAAGACCCGCGAGTCGCGCCTGTTCCCATCGATCCCGGCCTACATCCGCCGCAATGGGCTATCGATCTTCCGCGTCTACTCCCAATACGAGCCGCTGAAGGTGTTCTGGACCGGCGCGATCGTGATGGGCGTCCCAGCGTTGCTGCTGTTCATCCGCTTCCTGATCTACTTCGTCGCGGACCCGCACACCGCCAAGGGGCACATCCAGTCGCTGATCGCGGGCGCGGTGCTGTTCAACGCTGCGATGCTGCTGGGGGCGCTCGGAGTGATCGGCGACCTGCTCGACGCCCAGCGAACACTCTCGCAGCGCACGTTCGAGCGAGTCCGGCGGATCGAGCTCCAGCTCGGGGTCGAGCCGTCCCACTATGAGCCCGGTCGGGCGCTGAGTGACGCCCCGGCCGCCAATCGAGACCCGGCGCCGGGCGCAGCGGACAAGGCGGCCGGAAGCGGCCCCGGAGACCGCGAGGCGCTCGGAGTATGACGCTGCCCGCAGCGGCCGACCCGGCCACTCCGACCGGCAACACGTTCGACAAGTACGGCTCGACGAATCCGCTCGTCCGCCGGCTGATGGCCGGCTTTGAGCGCACGCTCGACGAGCTGTTCGATCGCGCCGCTCCGGCGTCGGTGCTCGATGTCGGCTGCGGAGAGGGCGTGCTGAGCCTGAGGTGGGCGGCCCGGCCGGGGGTCGGACGTGTCGTCGGCGTCGATCTCGAGGACCCCAAGCTCGAGGCCGAATGGGCGGCGCGCCCGCACGCGCAGCTCGAGTTCCGCGGGATGCGTGCCGAGCACCTGGAGTTCGCCGACGCCGAGTTCGACCTGGCCGCGGCGACCGAGGTACTCGAGCACGTTCCGGAGCCGGAGCAGGTGCTGTCCGAGATGGCGCGCGTTGCCCGGCACCACTTACTCGTCTCCGTGCCCCGCGAGCCGCTGTGGCGGGCTTTGAATGTCGCGCGCGGAGCCTACATCCGCGACCTCGGCAACACGCCCGGGCACCTTAACCACTGGAGCCGGCGGTCGTTCGAGGCGCTGCTGGGGCGCTACGGCGAGGTCGTGCAGGCGCGGTCGCCGTTCCCGTGGACGATGCTGCTAGTCCAGGTGGGCTGATGGCATCCGGGATCCGGCGCCCGCCATCCGGCGAGCAGGCCCCCGCTGACGAGCCGGACGCCGCCCAACCCGCACCTGGGCACGTATCCGACCCCTCGTTCGCGTCCGGTGCCCGCGTGCTGTCGATCGGGATCGCGTCGACCGGGCTGTTCACGTTTGCCTATCTGGCGACCGCCAGCCACGTCCTGACCCCGGCCGAGTACGGGCGGATCTCGCTGTGCTGGGCGATCATGTTCGTGATCCTGAGCGTCATCTACCGGCCGATCGAGCAGCTGCTGTCGCGCACGATCGCCGACCGCCGCGCCCGCGGCCTCCACGGCCACGTTCTCAGGGTGCCGGCCGCGATCCAGCTCGGCTTCGCGCTGCTGTTCCTGGCGGTCGCGCTGGCTATGCGGTCGCAGGTCGAGTCCGGGATCTTCGATGGCTCCGCGGGGCTGTACTGGATCCTCGTGGTCGGCGTGCTGGCGTACGCGGCGAGCTACTTCGCGCGCGGCTGGCTGGCCGGAAACAAGCGGTTCGCGCTCTACGGCGGCCTCGTGTTCCTCGAGTCGACCTCGCGCTTTTTGTTCGCGCTCGCGGTCGCAGTCGGGATCCTCTCGGGCCAGAACGCGGTCGGATTGGGCATGGCGGTCGCGCCGTTCGTGTCGCTGGCGGTGATCCCGTTCGCGTTCACGCGGATCCGGGTTCAGGCGCCGGCCGGGATTCCAGCCGCCGACGCGGCCCGCGAGGGCCCGGCTCACGCCCAGCTCGAGGAGGCGACCACAGACCTGTCGCTCAAACACGGAGCCGGCTTCGCGGTCGCGGTGGTCGGGATCATGCTGTCCGAGCAGGCGCTGATGAACGCCGGCGTGCTGATCGTCGCCGGTAACGCCCGCGGCGGCGCAGTCGCGTTGACGCTCGGGCTGACCGGGTTCGTGTTCAACGTGATGCTGATCGTGCGCGCCCCGCTGCAGCTGTTCCAGGCGATCCAGACCTCGATCCTCCCCCACCTCGCAGGCCTCGAAGCGCGCGAGAACGCGGATGAGTTTCACCGTGCGATCCGGATCACGATCCTCGCGATCGTCGCGTTCGCGCTCGCGGTCGCGCTCGGTCTGCTGCTGATCGGGCCGGCGGTGATGACCGCCCTGCTGGGCGACAAGGGATATCACTACGGCCGCTTCGGGCTCGCGCTCGTCGGTCTCGGGATGGGCCTGCACCTCGTCTCCGGAACGCTCAACCAGGCGGCGCTGGCCCGCGGGCGCGCGCGCTGGGCGGCGGGCGCTTGGCTGATCGCCGCGGCGCTGTTCGTGCTGTTCATGGAGAGCACGCTGATCGGCGACGAGGTGACCCGCGTCGAGGTCGGCTACTTCGGTGCCACCGCGCTGCTGTGCCTGCTGCTGACGATCGTCTACCGGCTCGGCTCGAGTCAGACTCAGGCGTCGAGCCCGGCCGCCCCGGCGATCGCGGCGTAGGCGGCCGCCGGGTCGTTGGAGCCGAATACAGCAGAGCCGGTCACAAGCAGGTTTGCACCGGCCTGGACACACGGGCCCGCGGTCTGCTCGTGCACGCCGCCGTCGACCTCGAGCGCGATCTCGTCGGGGAGCATCGCCCGCATCTGGCGCAGCTTGTCGAGCGAATGGCCGATGAACTCCTGCGCGCCCCAGCCGGGGTTGACGCTCATGCAGAGCGCCAGGTCGAGCACCTCCGCTGAGACGTCGGCCAGCGCCAGCGCCGGCGACGAGGGGTTGATCGCTGCGCCGGCCGTGCAGCCCGCCTCGCGGATCGCCTGCAGCGCGTAGTGCAGGTGCGGGGTCGCCTCCGCGTGAACGGTGATGCTGTCGGCGCCCGCGCGCGCGATGTCGCCCACCTGGCGCTCGGGACGCTCGACCATCATGTGGACGTCGATCAGGCCGCCGGCGTCGTGGATCAGGTCCGCGACCGCGCCGACGACGACCGCGCCGAACGTGATCGGCGGCACGAAGTGCCCGTCCATCACGTCGACATGGATCACCCGCGCACCGGCGTCGAGCACGTCCTTGATCTGAGCGCCGAGCCGCGCGAAGTCGGCCGACAGGATCGACGGCGCGACGCGCGGTTCGCGCAACATCCTGCGGCGAGCTGAGAGCGCGGTGGTGGTGTCGCTCGCCGTCACACCGCCTGCAGCATGCTGGCGTGGCAGTGGTTGCAGGCGACGATTGCCGTGCTCGACATGCGTACGATCGTCGAGTGCTCACCGCAGTTGGGACACACGGACACGAGCTCGAATCGCCGCAGGCAGTAGACGCAGCGATAGCGGCCCGGAACGGCCGTCGGCCTCAGCCACGGCTCGCCGCAACCCGGGCACTCGGGGCCAAGCGGGCTCCGTTGTGCTGGTTCGCTCACGACGTACAGGCTAACGGGAGCCCAGGCTGCTCCTCCGTCGCAAACGCGCGATGAAGAAACCGTCGGTCCGGTCGCGATCCGGAAACGTCTGCAGAAACGGCGCTTGCGCGGCAGCCGGCAGCAGCGCGCTCAGATCCTCGGCGACGAACTCCGGACGCTCTGAGAGCAGACGCTCGACGACCTCGATCGACTCCGCACGCGAGATCGTGCAGACCGAGTAGACGAGCGTGCCATGCGGCGCCGTCGCCTCTGCGCCGGCGCGCAGCACCCGGGCCTGGAGATCGCTCAGCTCGGCGATCCGCTCGGGGCTCGTGCGCCAGC
>JBKQJQ010000494.1:0-5555 GCA_052147875.1 Solirubrobacteraceae bacterium
CCGTCGCGGACGGTGCTGGGCGGGTTCTCGATGGGGGCCGTCATGAGCTTTGCGCTCGGGCTCGGGCACGACCGCCCAGCCCCGGCCGGGATCCTCGCGTTCTCGGGCTTTGTGCCGGTTGTCGACGGCTGGGAGGCGTCGCTCGCCGACCGCCAGGACCCCCGGGTGTTCATCGCCCACGGCCGGCGCGATCCGGTGATCGAGATCGGATTCGCTCACCGGGCGCGCGATCTGCTGACGGAGGGCGGACTGGCGGTCACCTACCGCGAGCACGAGCTGGGCCATCAGATCGACCGCGCCGATCTGGATGCGTCGCGAGGCTGGCTCGCGCAGACGCTCGCGCCGAAGGGCTGATCCGTCGTCAGGCGAACAGCTCGACGTTGCCGCCGCCGTTGGCCTTGGCGCGGTAGACGGCGATGTCGGCGTTGCCGAGCAGCGACTCCGGGTCAGAACGCCCGAGCGCGATCCCGATACTCGCCGATAGCCGGTGCTCGATCCCTCCGATCGCGACCGGGATGCCGATCGCCTCCTGCAGACGATCGCCGAGCGCCCGCACCGCGGGGACGTCGACCTCCTCGCAGACGACCACGAACTCGTCGCCGCCGAACCGCGCGACGGTGTCGGCGGGCCGGACGGCTGTCTGGAGGCGTTCGCCGATCTCGGCGAGAACGGCGTCGCCGGTGCGGTGACCGTGGAGGTCGTTGACGTCCTTGAAGTTGTCGAGGTCGACGAACAGGACCCCGGTCTCGCCGCCCTCGCGCTCGGAGCGGGCGAGCGCCTGGGACAGCCGGTCGCGCAGGAGCGTGCGGTTCGCGAGCCCGGTCAGCGGATCGTGGACCGCCTCGTACCGTGCGCGATCCTCGTCGCGCCGTCGTGCGAGCGCCGTCGAGAGGATGTTGGCGACGGCGTGGAGGAGGCTGGTCTCCTCGTCGGTAAGCTCGCGCTCGGCGGCCACCAGCAGCTCGTCCCCGGCCCCGACCGGCAGGCGGAGCGCCGCCGCCGCCGCGATCGGACCGTTGACGGTCAGCGGCGGGCCGCCGGTCAGCCGAACCTCGGCGGAGACCACCGGCAACGCGCGGCGCAACAGCTCAACCGCCTCGCTCGCGAGCTCCCACGGATCGGCACCGGCAAGCGCGCGCTCGCCCATCGCCGCGACTGCCCGGAGCCGATCCTCGGTCGCCCGCTGCTTGGAGACGTCACGGCCGATCGCCAGCAGCAGCGGCCCGGCCGACGTCTCGACCACGCCCCAGCTCATCTCGCCGACGAACTCCGAACCGTCGCGGCGCAGGCCCCAGACCTCGGTCGAAAAACGCAGCGGATGCTCGGTCGCGAAGTACAGCTCCATATTGCGCGAGTAGCGCGTGCGCACCCGCTCGGGCCACAGCATCTGCACCGGCTGCCCGACAAGCTCGTCGCGGGAGTAGCCGAACAGATCGGCCGCGAGCTCGTTGACGAACACGATCCGGGTATCGCGACCGGTGGCAACGACCGGGTCCGGCAGCGCCTCGAGGATTGCGGCGGGCGCGAGCAGCAGTTCGTTCAGCGCAGCGTCACCGCCGCGCCCTGTCCACCTCCGACCTGGATCCGCGCCTTCCATGCCCAAGTCCCCGCGACCAGCGTACATGTCGTGCATAGGCGCAGGATGGAGAGACTGGACGAAAAAGCTAGTCCTGGCCACCGGCGCGCATGATCGCTCGCCTGGCTCGGAAGCAGAGGATCGAGGCGATCGATACCGCGGAGCCGACCGACAGCACGGACGCGAATGACCCGATCGATCCGACCGACAAGCACGAGCCGATCGAGCCGACTGACAGGACCGAGTTTCGCGAGCCGATCGACAGCAGCGAGTTCTGCGACCACAGCGACCACTTCGATCCTGCCACAAGCCGCATTCTAAGACGGGCTTTTAGGGGGTGTCGCGACTAACTGCATCTGAGGCTCAGTTACTCGAAGCACCCCCTGCCAAGCAGCGCGTCGTCGCCACCCGGTCAGCCGACAATCAACTCACCCCCGCGGTCCGGGACGACAACCAGCATGCTGCGCCGGGCGCGCTCGCTCCCGGGCGCGGCGGGCGCCAGCCGCAGCGGCGCCGCGGCGCGCAACACCTCGCGCATCTCGAGCTCGGCGAACGGCGCCCCGGCGCAGCGCCGCACGCCGCCGCCGAACGGGATCCACGACATCGGGTTCGGCGCCGCACCGTCGTCGAGCCAGCGCTCGGGTTCAAACGCAGACGCGCGCGGCCACAGGTCCTCGCGTCGCATCGCCAGCCACAGGCACGCCGCGACCTGGACTCCGGCAGGCAGGTCGCGGCCGGCGATCCGGACCGGGGCGAGCAGCAGCCGGGGGGCGATCGTCAGCGCGGGACGCACGCGCAGCACCTCCTTGACGACCGCGTCGAGATACGCCGGGTCGCCCTCGCGGAGCCGCGCCTGGACGGCGGGATGTCGCGCGAGGCGCTCAAACGCCCAGGCCAGCGTGGCCGCCGAGCTGTCATGGCCGCCGACAAGCAGCGCGACGAGCTCGTCACGGAGCTGGCGGTGTGTGGGGGGGTTGCCGGCGTGATCGCGCTGCTCGAGCAGCGTCGCGAGCACCGAGCCGTCGGGGCTCGCGAACCGGCGACGCGCGACCAGGTCCAGCAGCAGCGCGTCGAAGCGCTCGACCGCGATCCGGAACCTCCCCCATGGGCTGCGCGGACCGAGGTCGCTCTGGACGAGCGCCATCGACAGCATCCGAGGCATCGAGCGCACGCCCGCGAGCGTGCTCTCGATGGCGTCGCGCAGCTGCGCTGCCTCCTCGTCGCTGGCACCGAACACGACCCGCACGGTGATCTCGAGCGTCAGCTGCCGCATCCGCTCGAGCGCCACCACGCGTCCCTGCCAGCCGGCGAACTCGCGCCGGGCGAGCTCGGCGACCAGCGGCGCCAGCGCCCGCATCCGTTCGCCGTGGAACGGAGCAGCCATCAGCCGCCGCTCGCGCAGATGCTCCTCTCCGTCGAGCAGCAGGATCGAGTGCGGACCCGCAAACGGGCGCAGGAACTCCCAGCTCTGGCCGGCCGGCGCGATCAAAGGATCGAGCCGGAAGATCTCGCGTACCGCGTCCGGCGCCGAGAACAGCACCATCGGCTGCTCAGTCCAGTAGGTGCGGATCGTGACCGGATCGCCGAACCGCTTGTGCAGGCGCGTCATGAAGCCCCCGGGCCGGGCCATCCAGCCGAGCGTCTGCCAGGCGGCGGGGGCGCGCGGACCGGCCGGCAGATCCATGCTGCTGATCGTACGCAGCCGGTCATGCGGCTGACCTGGACCGTCGCATGCCTCTGGCGCCACGAGCGCGCAACTGATACACGTCGCGAATGCCCGTGCGCCGCGTCGTGATCGACCACCTCACGATCGGCGTCAGCGATCTCGATGCAAGCCGCGCCTTCTACCGCGCCGTGCTCGAGCCGCTGGGATTTGTCGAGCTGGGGCCGTGGCGGGAGGGCGCGCGCGAGAGCTCGTTCGGCGCCGAGGGCGCCGATGACTTCGCCGTGTCGCTCGAGTACCCGGTCAATGGCGGCGGCCACATCGCGTTCGCCGCCGAGACGCGTAAGCAGGTCGATGCGTTTTACGTGGCGGCGCTGGCGGCGGGTGGACGCGACAACGGAGCTCCCGGTCCGCGGCCCGAGTACTCGGACGGTTACTACGGAGCGTTCGTGCTCGACCCTGACGGCTACAACGTCGAGGCCGTTCACCACGCCGACGACTGAGCTCCGCCGGACCCGCATAGAATCGCTCGACGGCTAGCGAAGGAGAAGGCGATGAGCGACACGGTCAAGTTCCTGCTTGGCGAGCGGGACATCCCGACTCACTGGATCAACCTGATGGCCGACCTCCCCGGCGAGGCGCCGCCGCCGCTGCACCCCGGCACCAAGGAGCCCGCCGGCCCAGACGATCTGGCGCCGATCTTTCCGATGGCCCTAATCCTGCAGGAGGTCTCAGCCGAGCCCGAGATCGAGATCCCGGAGCCCGTCCGCGACGCCTACAAGCTGTGGCGCCCGACGCCGCTGTTCCGCGCCCACCGGCTCGAGCGGGCGTTGGATACGCCGGCTCACATCTATTACAAGTACGAGGGCGTCTCGCCCGCGGGCTCGCACAAGCCCAACACGGCTGTCGCGCAGGCGTACGAGAACGCGGCCGCCGGGATCAGGAAGCTGACGACTGAGACGGGCGCCGGCCAGTGGGGATCGGCGCTCGCGTTCGCGTGTCAGCTGTTCGGGCTCGAATGCGAGGTCTGGATGGTCGGCTCGAGCTATGACCAGAAGCCATACCGACGCTCGATGATGCAGACCTGGGGCGCGACCGTGCACCGCTCGCCGTCAGACGTCACCGAGTCCGGCCGGGCGCAGAGTGCGCACACGACCGGCTCGCTCGGGATCGCGATCTCGGAGGCCGTCGAGGTCGCCGCCCAGGATCCGACCGCCAACTACTCGCTCGGCTCGGTGCTCAATCACGTGCTCCTGCACCAGACCGTGATCGGACAGGAAGCGCTCGCGCAGATGGAGATGGCGGGCGAATACCCCGACGTGGTGATCGCGTGCGTCGGCGGTGGCTCGAACTTCGGCGGGATCACGTTTCCGTTCCTGCGCCGCGTGATGCGCGGCCAGGCCCAGACCCGGTTCATCGCCGCCGAGCCGGCCGCGTGCCCGACGCTGACCCGCGGGGTGTACGCGTACGACTTCGGCGACACGGTCGGCCTGACGCCGCTGATGCCGATGTACACGCTCGGACACGACTTCGTGCCGCCGCCGGTTCACGCCGGCGGGCTGCGCTACCACGGCGACTCGCCACTGGTGTGCGGGCTGGTCAGAGCGGGGCTGGTCCAGGCGCGCGCGTTTCGCCAGAACGAGACGTTTGAGGCCGCGGTGCAGTTCGCACGCTCGGAGGGGATCATCCCGGCGCCCGAGCCTGCGCATGCGATCAGGGCCGTGGTCGAGGAGGCCGACGCGGCGCGCGAGGCCGGCGACCAGCGGGTGATCCTGTTCGGGCTGTGCGGCCACGGCCACTTCGATCTCAGCGCCTACGACGCGTTCCTGGCCGGGCAGTTGGAGGACCCGGAGTTCTCGCAGGCTGACCTCGATGCGGCGCTCGCGGCCCTGCCCGAGGCGCCGGCGCTCACCTAGCGATACGGCTACGAGTAGGTCAACAGGCTGAAGCGTTCGAACATCAACGCGTCGACCGCCTCTGGCCCGTCAGGGCCCGGACGTACAGCGAGCACGGTGATCGTCAGCTGGTCGCCGGTCGTCCGCCGCAGCGTGTCGGTGACGATTACGGTCTTGGTCTGCGGCGTAAGAGGGTGCGGGGGACGACGGTCGAACGCGTCGGGCGGGCCCTTCGGGACGTCGCAGTGCCCCTCATCGCCGGCACATCCGGCGTGGCCGAAAACGGTGAACGAGCCCGCGAACGAGGGGTGCTCACGGTCCGTCGACTCGTCGACCCGGTCGTCGTTGAAGTAGATGCGCGCCTCAAAGCTCGGTCCCGAGTGGTCGACGCCGTAGAAGATCAGGTCCGCGCGCTGAAACT
>JBKQJQ010000495.1:0-2803 GCA_052147875.1 Solirubrobacteraceae bacterium
GGCGCATGTACGGCGCCGGTGACGCCCTCCCGACGCTGTACACGGAACGCTTTCGAACTCAGTCGTACAACGAGCGGGTCGACCATCCCGGCGCCTGGAACAAGCTCGCGGTCGTCGCCCGTGAAGACGACGACGAGGCGATCCTCAACCACGCATTGATCCAAAGCCGGCGACGCCACCGGGCTAGTTCATGACGTCGACCCCAGTTTGCAGCCGGACGAGCAGCTTGCGCGACGGGGTGCGATGAAGAACCCAGAAGCCTCGCCTCGCCGTCCGTTTCGACCGGCTGCGCGAGGAGTGCGGCGGTTGGGACTGGACAGCGCGCCGAACAAGGTTTTGCGACACACGCTCTGCGACGTCCTCGACTGAGCACCACGTGATAATCCTCGGATGAGGACCGCGTGCTAAGCGCCTCTCCGGGCGAGCAGAGGCTCCAATCACGGGTCCAACGTGGACGTCGCTCGCGGGCGAGCCGCCTCTACGAAGGAGCTTGCGGCTGTCTGGGCAGTAGGCGGTAGCCGTCGACGACCGCGGTTGCGAGGTCGAGGAGTTTGCGGTTGTTGACGCGCGAGTTCTCGTGCAGCAGGTCGTACGCGCTCGCTTCGTCGATCGCGTGCCGTTCCATCAGGATCCCCTTCGCACGCTCGATCAACGCGCGGCGCCCGAATGCCCCCTCGAGGTCGTGATATTCGGCGAAGCGGCGCAGCACGATGTCGATTGAGCTCTGCCAATCCTCGACGTCAACATCGCTGATGTGGGCGAAGACGCCTCGCTTGGAAGCCTCCTTGACGAAGTCGGGATCGCGCGCGTGAATCAGCACGATCACAGGACAGGCAGCTTCACGCACGATCCTGTCGATCATGTCGAGCGCGTGCTCAGAGCTCTCGCCGAGCCCGACGAGGGCGACGTCTGGCCGTTCCCGGGCGGTTACGGCACCCACGTCTTCGACGTTGATCTCACGCGCGATCACCTCATGCCCGAGCGCGACGACAATCGGCACTACCAGAGCGAGGCGATCCTTGCGCTCGTTGGCAATCAGGACGCGGAGATGCTCGGTCTCGCGATAGCTCATCGATAGCTCCAGGCACTCCGAGTCTAGTCCCAAAGGACGCATTTCGAGATCGCCGCCGACACTCTTGCGACCGGGTGTATGGTGGGTATTCGCTCTGCTCCAAACCTCGGCGAGCGATCCAATTCCCGGCTCCAACCGATGGCCGGTGTGGCGTGCCGATCCAACAGTGGTCCACGTCAAACGCAAGCGTCAGGAGCCGCGTATGAAGGCCGCGGTAGGCGGATCAACAGAACCTGTTCGCGTTGGCCACGACGCTGACCAGATCGCCCCACCGGGCGTCACGGTCCCGCTGCTCGACTTGGTCTCGAGCGAGGACGTGACCCATTTGGATCGTCAGAGGGGAGACATCGGGCTGATGGCGGGCTCGGAGGCAAAGCACAAGATTTGGCCCGAGATCGCGGACTGGTTGCGGGAGCGCCCGAGTCACTCAAAAAAGGAGAAAACATGTCAGTCACCACGAGCCCTACCGAGTCGACGGTCAGACGTCCCCGTTTGCAAGGTCGCGTCGCGTTCGTAACCGGCGGCACTCGAGGGATCGGTGCGGCGATCTGCCACAGCCTCGCCGAGCAGGGGGCGGACGTCGCGGCCGGCTACAGCCGAGACCTAGAAACGGCCGAGGCGTTCGTCGGCAAGCTCACCCAGGAGCAGTTGAAGGGCAGCATTCACCAGGGCAACATCGGCTCGGCCGAGGACTGCCGGCGAACCGTGGCCGAGGTGATCGACCAGCACGGGCGCCTTGACATCCTCGTCAACAACGCCGGTATCACGATCGACAAGAGTGTCCTCAAGCTGACTGACGAGGACTGGTACAAGGTGATCGCGGTCAACCTGTCCGGGGCGTTCTTCATGAGCCAGGCGGTGTTGCCGCACATGATCGAGCGTGGCTCGGGACGGATCGTGAACATCTCCTCGATCATCGGTGAGATGGGCAACATCGGCCAGGCGAATTACGCGGCCTCGAAGTCGGGGCTCTTCGGGCTGACCAAGACCCTCGCACGCGAGGCTGCGCACCAGCTCAAGCGTGCCGGGAAGCTCGAGGAGGACGGCATCGGGATCACCGTCAACACAGTCGCTCCAGGGTTCATCGCGACCGAGATGCTCGAGCACATTCCCGAGAAGGTGCTGGACGGGATCAAGGAGAAGATCCCGGTCGGACGGCTCGGAAGGCCCGATGAGATTGCGCGTGTCGTGCATTTCCTGGTCGCGGATCAGTCCTCGTTCATCACCGGGGCGATTTGGGGCGTCAACGGCGGGATGGACATGTGAGCTGGGAGTTTCGCGCCGCGCGGCCTCGTTCGTACTAGGTCGCCTACAAAGGGCCGGCGAGTACCGCCCCGGAGCGGCGACGGGCAGTGCAGTCGCGAGCGCGATAGCTCACGCCGCGTTTTCGAGCGCGATCGCCCACGCCGCGTTGCGGAACAACGTGACGCAAGCTGTTCACGCTCGAATCAGTGCTACTACTGCCCGAATGAGGACACGGCTTGCACTACGACGATGACAAACACCAAGCCCGCGTAGGCGATGAGGGTTGCAAACGCCGTCGCCTATGTCTCTTCCCTATACGAGGTACAAGAATGAGTACCTGGCGGACGAGCCGGTCTGGGTCCAGTCCGCGAGGCAGTAGCGACACGCGCTCCCGTCGTCGGCCCGCAACTCGATCGTTTTCGGCGGTCGGCCCTCGACGACGTCGACGTCGATGTGGCCACCATCCAGCGGGCCGCGCTGAAGGAC
>JBKQJQ010000496.1:0-3948 GCA_052147875.1 Solirubrobacteraceae bacterium
TTCTCAGGCGGCAAAATGCGATCGGCGGATAGCGAGGACACGAGCACACAATAGGCGTCTCCGGGGCGGTCATCCCGTAGCCTGCGGCGCCGTGCACGTTGGTCTAAACCTGGTTTTCCTCGTTCCCGGACATACCGGCGGGACCGAGGTGTATGCGCGCGAGGTGATTCCCGAGCTTGTCGCGGCCGCACCTGACGTGCGCTTCACGGCGTTTGTGAACCGCGAGACGGCCGGGACTACTGGTGCCGGCTGGGAGGAACTGATTCCGACCGTGACGGTACCCGTCCGAGCCAGCAACTGGGTCGATTGGGTTCGCGGCGAGCAGCAGTACTTGCCGCGCCTCGCGGCAGAGGCAGGCGTCGATCTGCTTCACAGCCTCGCCAACACGGGCCCCGGATGGGGCCGCTTTCGTCGTGTGGTCACGATCCACGATCTGATCCACCGTCAGGTGCCCGAGGCGCACCCGGGGCTACGCTCGCTCGGCATGCGGCTGCTCGTACCGCTCGCGGCCCGGCGCTCGCACCGCATCGTCGTCGACGCCGCTAGCACACGTGACGACCTAGAGCGGTTCCTGGGCATCGCGCCGGCCAAGATCGACGTCGTGCCGCTTGGCCTGGGGAGCCTGCGCCGTGCCACGCCGTTGCCAGAATCTGAGCTGAGAAACCGGCTCGGTGCCGGCGAACGTCCGATTGTGCTCAGCGTTTCGGCCAAACTCGAGCACAAGAACCTGATCAGGTTGATCGGTGCCCTTGCGCTCATCCCGGCGCCAGCTAGGCCGCTCCTAGTGCTGCCGGGTTACCCGACGCCGCATGAGCAGCAGCTGCGCGCCAGAGCGTACGCGCTAGGCGTAAGCAACGACGTGCGATTTCTAGGATGGGTGTCGGCCGATGAGCTCGAGGGGCTTTACAGCGCCGCGGCGTGCTTCGTCTTCCCGTCGCTGGCGGAGGGGTTCGGGCTGCCGGTGCTGGAGGCGATGGCTCGTGGGGTGCCCGTGACCTGCTCGGGACGCGGTGCGCTAGCTGAGGTGGCAGGCGACGCCGCCCTGCTGTTCGACCCCGAGTCGGAGCGCGACATAGCCTTGTCGATCCAGCGCTTGATCTCCGATCGCGCCGAGGCCAAGCGATTGGTGGCTGCCGGACGCGAACGAGCCAACGCGTTCAGTTGGAAGGCAACCGCCGCTGGAACACTCGCCGCATATCACCGGACGCTGGCCGACTCTCCATAGACGCCGACGGCGATCTCGAGCGATCGACCGAGAGACAACCGCTCGGCGTTGCCCTCAAACCAGGCCGATGTTGACTCGCGTAGCGCCGCACCAGCCTCATGTACCGCGAATATCGCCGCCGCGAGATCGGCGGCCGAGTCCGACGCCGCGATGAAGCCGTTGTCGCCGGAAACGATCAGCTCAACCGCCGCGTTGTCTTCACCAGCGACGACCACGCTGGGGGTTCCACAGGCCGCGGCCTCTACGACGACTAGTCCATAACCCTCACGTCGGGACGGCAACAGCAGACACAATGCCCGCTCGATCATTTGCTCGACGACCGCCGTGTCTACGAATCCCGGCACTGCGATCACATCTGAGAGTCCTCGCTCGCCGACCAGGCGCTGGATCTCGGGGCGCTCGGGCCCGTCGCCGAGGATCGCTGCGCGAACGTCAGGAAGCCGCTTGCGCAGTTCGGCGATCGCCGGGACAATCGCCGACGCACGCTTTTCCGGAATGTGGCGCCCGGCGAACACGACGAGCTGTTCTGCGTCGTGGATCGGACGCGGTTCCAGGGGCCCATCGTATGCACCTCCGAGCATCGTGATGTCGCCCGTCAAACCCTCTTCGCGCAATCGCCGGGCGTAAAGTCGCGAGAAGCAAAAGGCTCGTTGCGGAACGCGCGCGCATAGCCGCTGCACCAGCCAGCCAACGTCGCCAGCCGTCCGACCGAGGTACTCGCGCCAATAGCTACGGCTCCAGACCTCAAACCAATCGACGGCCAGGCGGTAGCCTCGAAGCGGGGCCACGGCCGCCGCGGCGAGCAGCGAGAAGTACGGAAATGAACAGGTGTGGACGACGTCGTAGCGGCCGCCCCGGCGCAGCAGATGCCACAGCACACCGGCACCGAAGACCAACGGTGGCAGCACACGGCGGTGCCCAGGAGCGTTGTAGAGCCGCATCCGCGGCCCGACCGCCCTGACATCGACGCCGCGCACGCCGTGCGGCTCGCCGCGACTCCACTGGCGCAAGGTCAGGTACGTCACCTCGTGCCCATCGGCCGCCAAGCGCTCGGCCAGGTTGCGATACCACCGCTCGCCACCCCCGACGGTGTACGGGAACAGGCAGTCATAGACAAGGCAGACGCGCATCTAAGAACGCGGAGGCTGCCAGATCGTGCGCTACGATCGCTCGCGTAGGCGCGACTTTTGGGCGTGGGACCCGTTCCATATCGAGGGAGGCTGCGTTCAGCAGCCCTGCTGCGTATGAGTACGACCGAGCAACAGACTTCCCGCCGCAGCCAGTCGGAAGTCGACGTCCATGCCCTCGAGGTCTCAGTCGTGATCCCGTGCCTCAACGAGGCCGAGACGATCGAGCAGTGCGTGCGCAGCGCGCTCGAGGTGCTGCGCGAGAGCGGGCTCGACGGCGAGGTGATCGTCGCCGACAACGACTCCGAGGACGACAGCGCCAGGCTCGCCGCGCGGGCCGGGGCGACGGTCGTGCACGAGCCCGAGCGCGGATACGGAAGCGCCTACATGGCTGGCTTCGCGGCCGCCCGCGGCCGCTACATCATGATGGCCGACGCGGACCTGACCTACGACTTCGCCGAGATCCCGCGGTTCGTCGGCGAGCTCGACAAGGGCGCCGACATGGTGATCGGCAACCGGATGAAGAACATCCATCCGGGTGCGATGCCGTGGCACCACCGCTACATCGGCAACCCGCTGCTGTCGGGCTTCCTCAACCTGCTATTCCGGACGGGCGTCGACGACGCCCACTGCGGCATGCGGGCTTTCAGGCGTGACCTGCTCCCCAAGCTCGATCTGCGTACGACGGGCATGGAGTTCGCCTCGGAGATGGTGATCCGGGCCGCCAAGGAAGACCTGGTCGTACGCCAGTTCGCGATCGAGTACCACCCCCGCGGCGGCGAGTCCAAGCTCTCGAGTTTCCGCGACGGATGGCGTCACCTCCGGTTCCTGCTGGTGCACTCGCCGAACCACCTGTTCATCTTCCCCGGTGCGGTGATGGCGGCCCTCGGGGCGGTGATCGAGTTCATTGTCGTCGCCCACCTGGGCATTTTCGGCCGCGAATGGGATATCCACGCTCTGATCGCCGGCGCGCTGCTGGCGATCGTCGGTACACAGATAGTCGCGCTCGGGATCTGCGCGCATGCGTACGGGACTTATTTCATGGGCGAACGGGACCGGTGGTTTGACCGGATGCGCGCGCGCTACAAGCTCGAGCACGGTCTGATGCTGGGCGGCGGGATCGCGCTGGCCGGGATCTTGATCGGAGTGCTGATCGTGATCGACTGGATCGATCACGGCTTCGGGAATCTGTCTGACGAGAATCTTGCCGTGGTAGCGGCGACGCTGATCATCGTCGGCATACAGATTTTCTTCTCGTCATTCCTGCTCTCGATCCTGGGGCTACGCCGGCGCGATCAGCCAAACCGTTACGTCAGCTGATACCAGTCGACGTAACGGCCGCACGCCGAACGCAACGGGACCGTCTGCGCCGCAGTCGCTCGGACTGCAACCATCGGTTGTGGTGTAAAGAATTGGGAGAGCGGTGACGCGGTCGAGATCAGCGCCGGATTCGCCATCGTCAGCGTCAAGATGATTGGCGCGCCACTGCTGTGGATCGTCCCGACCGGCCAGAGGCTCCCCGGTCGGTCGAGATTCGGTGGCAGCTTCGCGTCGAGACCGGCCCCCTGAACCGTTATCCCCTGGGGGCTGACGAAC
>JBKQJQ010000497.1:0-4028 GCA_052147875.1 Solirubrobacteraceae bacterium
TCGATGGCGGGCTGCGGAACAAGGCCGAGCGCGGCGAGCTGCGGCTCGCGCTGCCGGTCGGGCTAGATCGCGACGACGATGACCGGATCGTGCTGTGCGTCGACGAGCAGGTCCGTCACGCGATTGAGCGAGTGTTCGTGCTGTGGCGGCGAGTCGGGTCTGCGCGCCAGGTCGTGATGGAGTTGATCGACGAAGATCAGCAGCTCCCCCGCCGCACTGTCGGGCAGCGGCGGATCCGGTGGGCGCGCCCCAGCTATGGCGCGGTGCACGACTTCCTGACCAACCCGGCGTATGCCGGCGCGTTCGTGTTCGGCCGCAAACGCCGCGAGAAGACAGTCGACCGCGACGGCCGCGTCCACGCCCGGGACGTCGAAGTGCCGCTCGAGGAATGGTCCGTCTGCCTGCCCGAGCACCATCCCGGCTATGTCAGCTGGGACGAGTACCTCGCGACCCGCGAACGCCTGCGCCGCAACGTGAGACCACGCGGCGAAGGCGGCGGCGCCGCCCGCGAGGGAGCAGCGCTTCTGCAAGGCCTGGTCCGTTGCGGGCAGTGCGGCCGGCGGATGCAGGTCGGGTATGCCGGGACGGGCGGCAAGGTCCGCCGATATCTCTGCGTCCGCGGACACGTGATGCACTACACCGGCGCGAGCTGCCAATCGCTCGGCGGTGGCCGTCTCGAGAGGGCCGTCGTCAACGCGTTCCTCGAAGCCGTCTCCCCGGCCGGTGTCGCAGCGACCGCTGGCGCGATCCACGAGCTCGAGGATCAGCACGAACAACTGCTCGTCGGCCAGCGCCTGGCGCTGGAACGCTCCGAGTATGAGGCCGAACGCGCCGGGCGCCAGTTCGACGCCTGCGAGCCGGAGAACCGGCTCGTTGCACGCACGCTGGAGCGCAAGCTCGAAGACGCGCTCGGCCAGGTCGAGCGAGAGCGCGGCAAGCTGATCGCGCTCGAGCACGCCCGACCCCAGCCGCTCACCGACGGGGAGCGCGTCGCGGTCGCCGACCTCGCCAGAGACCTCCCGCGACTTTGGGCGGCAGACACCACGACCGATCGTGATCGCAAGCTGCTGCTTCGCACCCTGATCCGCGAGATCGTCGTGACCGTCAACCCCCCTCGGCGACATGCCACTGCGGAGATCTGGTGGGAAGGCGGAGCCCGCACCGAGCTGACCGTGAAGCTCAACGCCCGCGGGCCCGACCGCCACATCCTCGGCGAGGACACGATCGAGCTGATTCGCCGGCTCGCCGAGCACCACCCCGACGACCAGATCGCCTCGATCCTCAACCGCCAAGGCCGCCGCACCGGGCAAGGGCTCCTGTTCACACGCGCTCGCGTCCAGGGGGCACGGTTCCGTGCCGGCATCCCGGCCGCGCCACCCCCGGACCCGACCTCAGATCTCGTGACCATCCAGCAAGCGGCCACAGAGCTCGGCGTGACCGTGTTCACGATCCGCCGCTGGCTGCAACGGGGTCTGCTCCCAGGCGAGCAAGTGACGGCGAGCGCGCCGTGGCGGATCCGGCTCACCGACGACGTTCGAGCACGGTTCGTTCCCGACGTGCCCGACGGGTTCGTGGCGCTCAACGACGCCGCCAGAATGCTTGGCTGCGCCCGCCAGACCGTGTTGCACAAGGTCCAACGCGGCGAACTGCGGGCGATTCAAGTGACCAACGGCCGCCGGAAAGGCCTAAGAATCGAGGTTCCTGGCGCGAGCTTGGACCGTTTGATCAACGAGTAACTGCGGAGGTGCAGTGTGAAACAAGATCGGGCGGTCCGAGCAGGATCACGTTCTCGCGGGCGTGGAGGAAGTCGAGCTGCCCGAGGTGCTCGACAATCGTCTTCTTGACGCTGCGTTGGAAGGTGAAGTCGAACTCCTCCAGCGTCTTGCGGGCCGGGAACCGAGCGGTCTTGATCCGGCCCTCGCCGCCGTGTGACTCGCGGGCGGACACCTCGGTCCCGAGCAGGATCTCGGCGAACCGCTCATAGCTCCAGGACTCCTCGCGCGCGCGGTCGGCGAGCACCGGCAACGCCCGGGCGGCCGCCGGTGCCTTGAGCGACCGGAATAGATGCGCGAGCTCTGAGGCGGTCTTGGCCATCAGGCTGGGATCACCGCGTCGTATCTGGACAGCGGTCGGATCTCGACGTCGACCTCGTGGCGCTGCCGACGCCGGGCCCGCTGGCGCTCGAGCTCGGTCTGATGCGCCACGTCGGTGATCGTCAGCCCGCCCGCGAACGAGCGGCGGTGCCGGCACGCCAGCTCGCCGGTATCCAGCACGGCCGCGGTCACATCTGTCTGGGAGACGTGGACCTCGACGCGACGCCCGGCGAACCGAGGGTCGATCGAGTAGTCGTTGCGATCGACCCGGAGATACGGCTGCGCCGGCACCCGGACCACCTGGCGGCGGTCCATGTCGGGCAACCACTCGGGGAGCGGTCGCATCCGGGCGCGCTCCTCGACGAGCCGCTCGGCCGGGACCGCGCGCGTGGTCCGATGGACCCGCTCGTTGACCCGGTCGCACCAGCTGTCGAGCTGGTCTTGGAAGTCAAGATGGTTCGCGAACCGCCGTCCCGGCTCGAAATTCGAGCGCATGAACCGGTGCGATCGCTCGAGCACCCCCTTCGCCTGGGGATCGCGAGCCTCGAGGATCACCCAGCCCGCCTGCAGCTGTCCGCAGAAAGACGCGAACTCCTCAGTCGGCCGCCCGCCGCCGGCGATCGATCCCTCACGGTCCCAAACCAGTTTCTCCGGCAACACCCCAAGCCGTCCGAGGCCGCGGCCGACACCCCAGAGGATGTCTGGCGCCTCCTTGGAGAAGACCAACGCGCCGGCGATCACCCGCGACCAGCACAGCTCCACTGTGACGACGTATCCGCGGCGCGACTGCCCGTGACCGACCGGGATCCACCCGCTCGGCTCCCACAGATCGCACTGCACCAACTCCCCCGGCCGATAGATCGTCCGCTGAAACGTGCGCCGCACCAGAAACCGCGGACGGACCTCGCGAACGTAATCGTCAAAGATCGACTTCCCGCCCTCATAGCCCAGCTCGCTCGCCATCTCCCGCAGCCGCAACGACTGGATCCTCGGGTCAGCCCGCAGCTGCTCGCAAATCCAGTCCCTAAACGGATCGAGCTTCGACCCCGTCGACGGGCGCTCATACCTCGGCGGCACCTCGCTGATCAACGCCCGCGTGATCGTGTCGCGATGAACCCCAGTCAGACGATGGATCGCCCGCTTCGAGCGCTTCTCGACGAAATACAACCGCCTGATCTCAGCCCACTGCTCCACGCCGATCACCCACTCCTCCTCGCCCGATCGCTCGATCAGGCGAGGCTCCGGGACCAGCCGGACAACTCCGACTCAACGCCAGGTGGTCCAGTTCTCAACCGGCGCAGGTGGACCAGTATTCAGTCGGCGCCCACAGATCGAGATCCAGCAGTCTCGCAGGCGATTCGACTCGCCCCGCTCGCTGCACTACTGCTGGTAGCCGAACCAGAAGTCCGCGGGACCTTTGGATGCGGAATGCTCGTTCGCTAGCGAACAAGGTTGACCCCGGGCTTAGACGTTTGTCTAGGTCCGAACCCATATTGCGTCGTTAGGATGGCGGATCGCGACGTCTTGAGAATGGGTAGGCGCGATTGGCGGGATGGATTCTGGACAGTCGGAGGTCGTGATGGGCGCGTGGGGCATTCGAGTATTGAGCAGTCTGCTTTTAGCTGGCGTTTTTGGTGTCAGCGTCGTCGGTGTCAGTTCGGCAGCTCGTAGGAGAAATCGGCTGGAACCGGTCGTGCAGGCTCACGTCCATGCATTCTCCGGGTATTACGTAGGCGCTTCGGGCTATGCCGTACACCGCGACCGCGTCTCCGTGTTCATCGATGAGGAGAAATGCGGCGCGAACCCGTCAGTTGAGTACAGCGTGCATCACGCCGACAGCCAAGCATGGACGGTCGGTGGCGCGTTCGACAGGAAGAGCGGCCTGTGGACTAGCTCCTATCGAGGCATTTTGCATCTCTGCGTGTATCTGCAGAA
>JBKQJQ010000498.1:0-3612 GCA_052147875.1 Solirubrobacteraceae bacterium
CGACAGCACCGGCTCGCGGGAGCTGGTCGCCACGACGACGACGTCGGCCCCCTCGACCGCCTCGCGCGCGCTGCCGGCGACCGTGACGCCGAGCGCCTGCGCGTGAGCGGCGGTCGGGGCGTAGACGCGGATCTGCGCCCAGTCGCGCACGTCTTCGAATGCGCGGATGTGAGCCCGACCCTGAACACCGGCGCCGAGGATCGCCAGCACGCGCGCGTCCTCGCGTGCCAGCGCTCGCGTGGCGGCCGCCGTGACCGCGGCGGTGCGGATCTCGGTCACCGCCGAGGCGTCGAGGACCGCGGTCGGGATCCCGGTCTCGTGATCGAACAGCATCACAAGGCCCTGATGGGCGTCGAGGCCGCGGGCGGGATTCGACGGCATCAGGCAGATCGCCTTGAGCGCGAACGCACCCGACGTGCCCTCGCCGCCGGCGGCGTAGCCCGGCATCAGCCCCATGAACCCGGGCGCCCCCGGCGGCGCCATGATCGATCGCAGCGGAAAGAACGCCTCGCCCCGGGCGGCGGCGGCCAGCACCGCCGTCATCGCGTGCTCGCAGTCGCCGGGATCGAGCGCCGCGTGAACGTCGGCGTGGCTGAGGAACAGCACCCGGCTCAAGCGAAGATCGCCGCCAACTGATCGGTCTCCTGCGATGTGAGCGGATGCTCGAGGGCCTCGCGCACCGGCTCCAGGTGCTCGACTCGGCCGGGGCCGACGACGACCTGCGTGATGCGGTCGTCCGCCAGCACCCACGCGAGCGCGACCCCGGCGATCGAGGTTCCGCGCTCGCTCGCGAACTTCTCGAGCGCCTCGAGCGCGTCGAACGTCCGCGGCGTCAGCAGGTGGTTGTACGGGTCCGGGCGCTGCGTCATCCGCGATCCGGTCGGGTACGACTCGCCGCGGCGGTACTTGCC
Source organism: Solirubrobacteraceae bacterium (assembly GCA_052147875.1). Taxonomy (GTDB): domain Bacteria; phylum Actinomycetota; class Thermoleophilia; order Solirubrobacterales; family Solirubrobacteraceae; genus Palsa-465. The sequence goes on from JBKQJQ010000498.1 coordinate 912, forward strand.
GGTCAGCCAACCGCCGGCCAGCGGGCTGTAGGCGATGTACGCGACGCCATGGTCGTGGCAGAGCGGCAGCACCTCGACCTCGTCACCGCGCTCGAGCAGCGAGTAGTTGTTCTGGATCGCGGCGGGCGGCCCGGCGCGCATCGCGTGAAACAGCTGTACCTCGTTGAAGTTGCTGACCCCGTAGGCGTACAGCTTGCGGGCCTCCCGGAGCCGCTCGAACTCGGCGAACGTCTCCTCGATCCGGACGATCGGGTCGTAGTCGTGTGCCAAATACAGCTCGACGCGATTGACCCCGAGCCGCTCGAGGCTGGCCGGCAGCCGGCGGGCGATCCGCTTCGCGCTCAGCCCTTGGTCGGCGTTCGGGAAGATCGGGTTGAACGTCTTCGTGGTCAGCGTCGGGCGATGGCGGCGCGACGCGATCCAGCTCCCGATCGCGCGCTCGCTATGGCCACCGCCATAGGCGTCGGCCGTGTCGAAGTGGGTGATCCCCATCTCCCACGCGGCGTCCATCAGCACGTGGGCCTCCTGCTCGGTCAGGCCCTGGCCGATCAGGTCCAGCGCCGAGCCGATGCCGATGAAGTTCCCACAGCCAAGAGCGATTCGGGGCAACGTCAGGTCCGAGCTGCCGAGCTTTCGCTGTTCGATCTGCAGCGCCTCAGTCATGGTCCAATATTTGATCAACACGACTGGAATGCATGCAAGACGACAAACGTTAGGTTTTGGGGTGACGTTGCCGCAAAATCCGGAGTCTGCCGCAAATCCAAATTCGGCCCGGCTCAGCCGGCGAAATCGGGTGCCCCCCGATGCACGGATGCGGCCCTGCCCTTCGGCTCCTCCCACTCCTCCTGGCGGCCGAGCGCGGTCTCGTCGAGCAGGTAGTAGGAGCCGCCCATCGTCTCCAGACCCCGGGCGTAGACCGAGTACGTGTGGTACACGCGATCGCCGTCGCGCAGGAAGCAGCTGCGCCCGGGCCATTCGCCGTTCATCTCGAACTCCTGCCCGAGGCGGCGGTAGTCGTCCCGGGTTCGATAGTTGTATTGCGCCAGCGCGACCGTCTCGTCGATCGTGACCTTGAAGTCGTAGTTGAAGTCGCTGCCGTGCGACGAGTACCACGGGAAGCTCCAGCCGCGCCTGCGGCGGTACTCCTCGAGCTTCGCGAACGGCGCCCGGGAGACGTAGGCGAATGTCGTGTCGCGGGCGTGCAGGTGCTCGAGGTGGCCGCGAGACAGCTCGTCGGCGCCCACCGTGCAGCTCGGGCAGCCCTCGTCCCAGCTCGGGTCGAACATAAAGTGGCCGACGATCAGCTGGCTGCGCCCGTCGAACAGGTCGAGCAGGCCGACGACGCCGGACGGCCCCTCGAACCGGTAGTCCTTTCCGATCAGCACCATCGGCAGCCGGCGACGCTCGGCGTTGACCCGGTCCCGGGCGTGGACCAGCTCCTTCTCCTGCTCCAGCAGCTCGAGACGGGCGGCCAGCCATTGCTCACGCGAGACAACCTCAGGCAGGCTCATCGGACTCCTCTCGTTCGGATCGCTTTGGAAGATACGACCCGACCCCGGCCGGCGACGCATCGGCGGGACGCGGGGGCGCCGCGGGCTGGGGCGACCCGCGACGCCAGCGCCCCCACGTCCGCAACTGAGGACGCGCCGGCGGACGAGATCCTTCCCGGTCTACCGCATCGACAGGAGGCCGAGCGTGTGCGCGCGGGCCGTGACATCGGCGCGTTCCTTGACGCCGAGCTTGCGCGCGATGTTCGCGACATGCACGCCGGCGGTGCTGGGGCTGAGGTACAGCGAGGCGCCGATCTCGCGGTTCGTCATTCCCTGCTGGAGCAGCTTCAGCACCGCGAGCTCGCGCGGTGTCAAGATCGGCGGCCGGCCACCGTCAGACGCTCCCTGGGGTCCGGAGTCGAGTCGCTCAATCGCCGCGACGGCTATGTCGATCACCCCTGACAGCTCGAGCGCGCGGCCATCGGACCAGGCTGCCTCAAACGCGGCTGGATTGAGACGCTGCTTGAGCTGCGATAACGCCTGCTCGCGATCAGGTGCCTCGGCCGGCGAGATCGGCGTCCCGATCCGGTCGCGCAGCGCCTGCGCAGATGCCAGCAGATTTACTGCCAGCGTCGGGTCGCGGCTGACCAGGATCGCGCCGGCGATCTCCTCGAGCACGCTCGCCGTGCGCCACCGGTCGCCAAGCTGCTGGTGGACCAGCAACACGTCTCGCAGCATCAGATGCTGCTCGCGCGAGAATCGCCGCTGGCGGCGGGCGAGGACCGCGAGTTCGTGCATCGACCAGGCGGCGCCTTCCATGAAGCCGAGCCGGCGCGAGATCTCAAGCGCCTTATCGAGCCGCTGCTGGGCGATCTCGAGGTCTCCCTTGTAGATCGAGCCCGCGCCGAGGTTGACGAGCGCGACCGCGACGTTCTCCTGCCCGCCAGACCGGTGAAACTCCTCCAACGCCCGTGAGCCCGCCGTCTCCGCGAGCGCGTAATCCCCCGACAGCCAGGCGACGAACGACAGGTAGTTGTGCGACATCGCGACACCGATCGCGTCTCCGAGCGCCTGTGAGATCGCTAGGGCGCGCTCGTGGAACTGCCGCGAGTCGTCGTAGCGGCCCTGCTCGCGGTCGATCGAACCGAGCCGCTGCAGGGCGCTGGCCGCCGCGTAGCGATCGCCGTCGACGCCGACCAGCGTCAGCGCCC
>JBKQJQ010000499.1:0-11378 GCA_052147875.1 Solirubrobacteraceae bacterium
TGGCAGCTCACCGGGTCCGTAGGCGTTGAACGGGCGGCAGATCGTGTACCGCAGCCCGTGCTGGTCGTGGGCGGCGCGCGTGTAGACCTCGCCGGCGAGCTTCGAGAAACCGTACGCAGAGCGGGGCGGCGGGCAGCTGTCGAGGTGCGCCTCGGTGGTCGGAAACTCGGTCGCGCGCTCGAACACCATCGACGACGAGACGTAGACAAGCCGCTGCACGTCGCTGTCAACGGAGGCGTGGACGATCGCACCCGTGAGCGCGTTGTTGACCTCGGTCAGCGTGAACGGGAGCTTGTGGAAGTTCGCGATCCCGCCAACGATCGCCGCCAGGTGGATCACGTGTGAGCAGCCATGGACTGCCTCGCGGGCGACGGCCAGGTCGCGCAGGTCGCCGGTATGAAGCTGGCAGCTCTCGCGCATCCAGTCGGGCGCAGGGCGATGGTCGCAGACGCGGACCTCCCAGTCCTGATCACGCAGCAGCCGCCTGACGACCGCGGTGCCGATCGTTCCGGCGCCGCCCGTCACGAGCACCCGGCACATCAATGGGTCGTGTCGGTCGAGGCGTCGAGCGGGGCCGCGTGGTCAAGCAACGCCCCGGTCTCGGCCGCGTAGACGAACAGCTGGCCGGTCCCGAGGCTGTTCCACGGATCGACCAGCAGGCAATCGTCGGCTGCCAGCGCGCGGATCTCCTTCAGCGTCTCGGGCCGCTCGAACGCCGAGTGGTTGGTCGCCACGATCACGACGTCGGCGTCGCGGACCGCATCGTCAAGCGGCTGCGTTGGCGTCGCCGCGTGCGGGTCGCAGACCGCGACGTCGGCGAGCTCGCGTTCGAGCAGCCGGATCAGCTTCGGAGACAGCGAGTCCCGCTCGTCGTCGGTGTCGCGCTTGAACGTCAGGCCCAGGACCGCGACCTTCCGCGAGCCGAGGCTCCCGATCCGCCGCTTGACCCCCTCGACCAGGAACAGCGGCACACCCTCGTTGACGCGTGAGACCGCCAGCAGCATGCCGGGCGCGTGCGAGCGCTCCTCCGAGAACGCGAAGTCCTTGCGCAGGCAGCTGCCGGCGGTCATCCCCGGCATCGCGATCCCGCCGCGCGGGTAGTCGCGATTGATCAGTTCGATCACCTCGAACACGTTCGCCCCGTAGCTCTCGCAGTCCATCATCAGCAGGTTGGGTAGCGCGAACGTGGCGTAGCGCAGGATGTTGGTCCAGATCTTGGCCAGCTCCGCCTCCACCGGCGTCGTGCGCACGATCGGCGCGCCGAACACGCTGAACAGGCTCGCGGCGCGCTCCGTCGACCGCTCGCAGACGCCGCCGATGATGCATGGAAGCGTCGAGATCTCCTCGAGAAAGCGCCCCGCGGCGATCCGCTCGGGTGCGTGTGCCACGAACACGTCCTCGCCGACCCGCAGACCGCGCCGCTTCTCGAGGTAGCCGGCCACGTAATCAGTGGTGCCGGGGGCGATCGTCGAGCGCAGGATCAGCGAATGGCCGGGGCGCAGCAGCGGCAGCAGGTCGTCGACGGCGGCGCGGACCTGGCGCAGGTCGCTCTCGACGTGCGAGAAGGAGGGCGTCCCGATCGTAATCACGATGTCGTCCGCCTGCGCGGCGTCGGCCGCGCGGTCGGTCAGCTCCAGTCGCCCGGTTCGCTGGATGCGATCCAGCAGCGCCTGTGTGCCGGCTTCGTTGAACGGCATCTGGCCGGCTCTGATCGAGGCCAGCAGCGCCGGGTCGTGATCGACCCCGAGCACCCGGAAACCGTGGTCGGCGAAGCACAGCGCCAGCGGCAGTCCCACCCGGCCAAGACCGATCACGGAGATATAGCGCTCGTCACTCATGGCGTAGATGTAAACGTATTAGCGGCCGCGACGTTGCCCTGATTCGTGCATGAGGCGGCGCTTGCAAGACACCGCCGGCGTCAGTTTTGCTCCTGACGCTCGCTGGCGAGGCTCGGCAGCGGCGTGAGGCCCTCCTCGGCCGCATGCCCGCGCACCTCGCCGACGAACGCGATCCTGTCCAGCCGCGCGATCTCGCGCTCGCCCTCCTCGCGTGCCGGATGATCCTCAGGCAAGTTCCGGATCAGCGCCCGGATCCGCTCGCGCAGCTGCAGGGCGAAGTGCGGGGTCGAGGCGCCCATCAGCTGGCGCACATCCTCGACCGTCACCGTGTGCTCGGGCTTCAGCCGCTCGGGGTTCTCAGCTTCGCTCATCGCGACGTGGTCTGCGGGACCGCTTGTAGGAGATTGTCCATCTCGGCTTGCACAGGCACGGAAATGGCGCTCTGATCGCCGATCACCCACCCATGGTTGTAGACGGCCGCCGTCGGGCCCTCCTGCGTGTACCCCGGCGTCGCGTAGTTGAGGAAGAAGTTCAGCACCGCAGGCGGGAGGGTAGACGGATTGTCGACCAGCAGCTGGGGACCGAAGTCGCCGCTACCCGACAGCGGCGCGGCTGCGGCGGCATCGAGCGGCCGACTGGCGTTGAGCAGTACGTAGCCATGGCCGGGGCTGCGGATCGCCCAGCCGAAGCTCCCCGGGATGTGGGCGCACGGCTGCAGATACACGCACGCGGGATCCCGATACTCGGCGAACGCGACCGAGTTTGCGGCCGGATCGTTGGCGCCCACGCGCTTGACCGGCCCGTACTTGCGCAGCTGGGCGAGGACCGACGGGCCGATCACGCTCGGTGGGCCCAGCACGTAGATGTGCGGCCGCTGGTGGGCGAGCAGCGCCTGCCGGGTCGCGGCCGGGACGCCGGAGTTGTTCACGAACAGGATCGGGTCGCCACTCTCGGCCGCCCAGCCCGCCGCCGGCATCGCGTACGCGGGATCGGTAGCGGATGCGATCACGACGTCGAGGCTCGATGCTCCGCTTGCGGCCCTGAAGAAGCGGTCGATGCCGGCCGCCAGCGCGTACGGATCGGAGCCGCTGATCGACGCGGTGCGTAGCCCGCTGGGGCTCGGGACCGACCCGATCCGGATCAGCTGAGCACCGCGGATCGCGCCTGAGCCCGTGGGCGCAAGCTCGGTCAACGCGGCCGAGCTCACGGACGGCATCGAGGTAGGCCCCGACAGCAGCAGCGGCGCCTTGATCGGCGGCGCCATCAGGACCGAGGCGGCGATCGCGGCCTGCCAGTCGTTCGTCGACGCGAGCGCGACTGCCGACGGATGCGTTCCGGCCACCGCCGACGGGTAGACGGCGAGCGCGACGCCGGCCGCGTCGGCGACCGGATCGGTTCCCGCGACGCGGGTCGTGTTCTTCGTCGCCAGCGTCGGCGGGCCGAGCTGGCCTACCGCTTTGGCCGCTGCGGCCGGAACGGTGACGGTGACCGTCGACGAGCCGCCGCTGTGAAACAGCGTCGTCCCCCCGCAGCCGCCCAGCACCAGGGCGGCGCCGAGCACGAATCCGAGCAGGCGCCGTCGCATCGGCGCGGACGTTAGCGGGACCACATAGCCCGAGCGCCGCTCGTCAGAGTCGCGGCCCGGTAGACGGCAAGATCAGCAAACACCTGCCCGGATTAGTAGATATATTGCCGCCACGCCTAATCCACGGGCCCACATAACCGTGGAGCGGGGGACCCATTTTCAGATCCCCAGGGGCTAATCCCGCGGTCGATCCGCGGGAGGCGCAGGCTCTTTTAGCGCCAGCCCGACAGCTAACCCCGCCGGCCGACGAAAGAGACCAATCTTGCGCTACCTCCGCTATCTCGCACCGCTGCTGGCCAGCTTGGCTTGCGTGGGCGCGGCACAGGCAGCGACGCCGCCCTCGGGCACGACCACGACGTCGACGATGCCGACGACGACCACGACCAACGGCGGCGCCGGGCTGGGCGCCCCGCCGACCGGGGTCAGCACGCCGGTTCACCCGATCGTCCGGGGAGACGTCGCGAAGGTCATCCACGGTCTCGCCTATGCGCCGTCGTACGCGCCGATCCAGGTCCAGCGCCTGATCTGGGCCGGCGACGCGATCCGCAAAAAGCCGTATCTGTACGGCGGTGGCCACGGCGTCTGGAACGACGTCGGCTATGACTGCTCGGGCTCAGTTTCGTACGTGCTGCACGCCGCGGGCCTGATCAAGACCTCGATGGACTCCAGCCAATTCGAGACCTGGGGCGCGTCCGGCGCCGGCACCTGGATCACCGTCTACACGAACCCGGCGCATGCGTTCATCGAGGTCGCCGGGATCCGGTTCGACACCTCAGCCGAGGACGACCCGCATCCGCCTCCCGGCACCGGCCCGCGCTGGCGCCCGCTGATGACCTCGACGCAGGGCTTCGAGGCGCGCCACCCGCTCGACTTCTAACGGGCGCGGTGGGCGAGCATCTGCTCGCGCTCGGCGAGCCGGTTCGCGCGCCGCAGCTCCGCCTCACGCTGTCTGCGCTGCTCGTTCGGCGTCGTCGCGAGCGCCGGTGGCACCGCGGCGGGGCGGCCTTCGGAGTCGAGCGCGACCATCGTCAGGTAGGCGGTATTCGTGTGCCGTGACTTCCCAGTGAACGGGTTCTCGGCCTCGACCCGCACTCCGATCTCCATCGATGTGTGCCAGGCAGCGTTGACCGTCGCCTTGAGCGTGACGAGCTCGCTGATGTAGATCGGCACCAGGAACACCATCCGATCCATGCCGACCGTCACCACGCGGTGTCGCGAGTACTTGATCGCGGCGAGCGCGGCGACCTCGTCGGCGAGCTTCATGATCGTGCCGCCGTGGATGTTGCCCGCGTTGTTGGCGTCGGCTACGCCCATCAGATGGGCGAGCTCTGAACGCGACTCGGAGATTCGTCTCGGCTCCATCGGGGTGAGCGTATTCGTATCGCCCGATACCCTAGTTGGTGCCAGTCCAGCCACCGCAGAAGGAGGATGCGATGCCGGGCCTCTCCGGGCGCATGTCCACCGTCGTCAAAGCAAAGATTTCAAAGCTGTTAGATCGGGCCGAGGATCCCTCGGAGACCCTCGAGTACAGCTACCAGAAGCAGATTGAGCTGCTCCAGAACGTAAAGAAGGGGATCGCCGACGTCGTCACGTCGAAGAAGCGGCTACAGCTGCAGGAGGAGAAGCTCCAGCAGCAGGTCGTCAAGCTCGACACGCAGGCGCGCCAGGCGCTAGCGGCCGGTAACGAGGAACTCGCCAGGACGGCGCTCGAGCGCAAGAACGTCGCGCAGACAGAGCTTCAGTCGCTCGACTCGCAGATCGCCCAGCTCGAGCAGCAGCAGCAACAGATGACCGAATCAGAGCAGAAGCTGCGCGCGAAGATCGAGCAGTTCCGCTCCAAGAAGGAGGTCATCAAGGCGCAGTACTCGGCCGCCGAGGCCCAGGTACGGATCTCCGAGGCGGCGACCGGGGTCGGCGAAGAGATGGCGGATGTAGGACTGGCGATGCAGCGCGCACTGGACAAGACCGAGAACATGCGGGCCCGCGCGGACGCGGTCCAGGAGCTCGAGGCCGCAGGCACGTTTGAGGACCTGACGACCTTGACTCCCGGCGAGGACGACATCGACCGCCAGCTCAAGCAGCTTTCGAGCACCAGCGAGGTCGATTCCGAGCTGGCGAGGATGAAAGCCGAGCTCGGCCAGGGCGACGAGGCACCGAAGGGTGAGCTCGGTTCGGGCGAGGGCAGCGGCTCGACCGCCGCCGGCAGCGACTCGGCCCCAGAAGGCGTCGGCTCAGTGGGGGAGGGCGGCGGCGCGAGCCACGAGCAGGCGCAATGATCGTCCGCATCTCGACCGAGGACCAGTACGAGATCGGCGAGTCCGACATAGCTGAGTTAAACGAGCTCGATAACGCCGCGGTTGGCGCCTGCGAGACCTCCGACGAGCAGCGCTTTCACGATGCCTTCGAGAAGCTGCTGGACTTCGTCCGCGCCAAGGGCCGGCTGGTCGGCGAGGACCAGCTGGTCGGCTCGGACATGATCCTTCCGCCCCCTGACGTTTCGCTCGAAGAGGCGCGAGCGGAGTTTCAGGGCGAGGGCCTGATCCCGGGCTGATCGCGACGTGGCGGGCTACGGCGTCGCCGACGCCGGCACCCGAGGGACCTGCACCCACTTAGAGACGCAGGGAATCTTTCGACGATCGCAGCGGTCGGCGAACCTGCGAGCGATCTCGGTGGCCTCCGACAGCAGATCGTCCTGTAGGCGGATTGGCTCGAGGCCGAGATCGAGCAGCTGACGGTTCTCGACGAACAGGTCGTTCTCAGCCGCCTCCTTGCGCGGGTTCTCGACAAAGTCGATCTCCGCGCCGGTGAGGCTGCTGACAAGCTTGGCCAAGTCGATCACTCGATGACACTCGGTCATCTGATTGAAGACTCGAACGCGGTCTCCCGCCTCCGGTGGATTCTCGATCGCGAGCTGGATACAGCGCACCGTGTCCTGGATGTTGATGAACGCGCGTGTCTGGCCGCCCGTGCCGTGGACAGTCAGCGGATATCCGATCGCCGCCTGCATGAGGAAGCGATTGAGGACCGTGCCGTAGTCGCCGTCGTAATCGAAGCGATTGATGAGCCGGTCGTCCAACCTGGTCTCTGCCGTCTGAGTGCCCCACACGATTCCCTGGTGTAGGTCAGTGACAAGGATCCCGTCGTTCTTGTTGTAGTACGCGAACAGCAGCTGATCCTGGGTCTTGGTCATGTGGTAGACGCTGCCCGGGTTGACCGGGTACAGGATCTCCTGCTCGATCTCTTCGCCGTCGTCGGTCTCAATCCGGACCCGGAGATAGCCCTCAGGGATCTTTACCCCAGCTGTCCCATAGCCATAGACCCCCATGGTTCCAAGGTGAACGACATGGGCATCGAGCTGAGCCTCGACGAGCGCGGCGAGCAGGTTGTGAGTCGCGTTGACGTTGTTGTTGACCGTGTAGCGCTTATGCCACGAGCTCTTCATCGAATATGGGGCAGCCCGCTGCTCGGCAAAGTGCACGATCGCGTCTGGTTGCCAGTCAGTCAGCAGGTCGAGCAGCTCGCGGTAGTCCTGAGCAACATCAAGGCGGTGGAAAGCGATCTCTCGCCCCGTCAGCTCACGCCACGTCGCCAGCCGCGTGCCAAGCGGGGTGATCGGCGTCAGCGACTCCGCCTCGAGCTCGACATCCGCGTTTCGGCGCGCGAGGTTGTCGACGATTGCGACCTCGTGACCGCAAGCTGAAAGGTGAAGCGACGTCGGCCAACCGCAGAAGCCGTCGCCGCCAAGAATCAATGTACGCACGGGATCTCCATTGAGCAAATTTCGTATCGGACCGAACTCGCAGACGCAGGTCTCGCCGCGGTCGGTCCGTCGAGCCGGCTGATGAGCGTAGCAAGCAGCACGGCGCGCCTGGAGCCTGCATCCTCGATCTCAGCGTTGCAGGTTGCACGTCGTATCAGCGTCAGTCAGCCCGCACCGGAGCGGCCGGCCTGGGGAGTCCTGGAGCGTTCCGTCGCCCGCTTCTGGCCAGTCGGCCGAGTTCGACCCGTACGCGTCGTGCGGCGCCGCGTGCTCGCCGGCGACATCCAATACGTCGTCTAACGATGCGCAGAACGACGCGTTCGAGGCCGCGTTCTTCCCGGGTTCGAGCTACAGCGGGGTCACCAACTACGACTTCGCCTACCACACAGCTTCGAGCGGCAACTGGGTGGACTTGAACACGCCGGACAACAACCAGGGCAATATCAGCGGCTGACCTCAGCGACCGTGCGCGGCCGGGACTTCGTCTCGGCCGCGCTCGCGTCCGGTCACGTCGACACCAGCGAGCTGATTACCGCATGGCTGTCGCGGGCGGCCTGCTCCCAGGTGAACTCGGCTGCGCGACGCAGCCCGGCCCGCGTGAGCTGCTCCCGGACTGACTCGTCGGTCGCCGCGCCGAGGACTGCGTTTGCGACCGCCTCGGCATCATCGGGGTCGACGAGCAGTGCGGCGTCGCCACACGTCTCGGGCAGCGCGGCGCGATCGGCGGCGACGACCGGCGTCCCGCAGGCCATCGCCTCCAGGCACGTAAGCCCCAGCCCCTCGTAGCGAGATGGCAGCACGAACGCCCGCGCCCCGGCGTATAGCCCGGGAAGCTGCGCGTCGGGGACGTAGCCCAGCGCGCGAATCCCGACAGGAACCCCCGCGTCGGCGAAGTACGAACGCGATTCCCCGGCCCACACAAGATCGATCCCGAGCTCCCCAAGCCGGCGCACCGCCTCCGCGAGGGCGGCGAGGTTCTTACGCCGGTCGTCGGTCGAGACCGTCAGCACGTAGGGTCGATCAAGGCCAAATGCGACGGCGGCAGAAGCGTTGTCGGCAGCCGGGCAAAAGCGTTCGTCAACGCCGCCGCGGACCACGACGACACGATCGGCCTGCAACCCCACCAGGTCGAGCAGTTCCCGCCGCGAGAACTCAGAGACCGTCAGCACGCGCAACGCCCGTCGGATCGCCGCGATCCCGACCGAGCGGTGCCAGAATGCGTATGCGCGTGAATAGGCGCTGGGCTCGCGCACCACCGCGACGTCGTGGACCATGACGACATTCCGCGGCCAAGCCACGGGCGCAAGGTTCGCCGGCGAGAAGATCAGCTTGGCGTGCGTGCGCAGCGCCCTTAGTGGGAGCGCCGCCTGTTCCCAAGCTTGCCCGAGGGCGCGGCCGGTCGCGCTCGAGGGCGGTTGAGCGATCTCGTAGAGGTCGGGCGCGAGTGCCTTCAGACGCGGTATCAGTTCCGCGGTCCATCGCTCGACGCCGGTGATCGTCGGTCGCGACGCGGCGCGGCGGTTCAGCAGGACCGGTCGGCCGTCGGCCGGGCCGGGGCTCAGAGCGGGATCCCCCAGAGTGGGAACCACCGTTGCAGCTCGGGCTCGACCGGCAGCTCAGAGCCGATCTGGGCCCTCAGCACCAGCTCGCGCTCGTTGTCGCGCTGCTGTGCACCGGCGGCCGGCACGAATGGGTAGAACGAACCCCGCTTGTAGTTGTAGATCCAGTAGATCGGTCGCTTGTCGGAATCGTCGAACGCGAACACCGCACACAGCACGCGGTCACCGTAGCCGCCGGCCTCGAGCGCCGTGGACACCGCGTTGATCCCGACCACGAGGTCATCGAACTGAGCGCCGCGGAGCACCAGCCAGCTGAATCCGTAGCTGTCGGCCGAGGTCTCGACCGTCGTGCCGCTGTCGCCGGCCGTCGCCCTGACGACCTCCTCCATGTCGCGCACGATCGAGCGGAAATCGGCGCTCGACAGCGCCTGGAATACGATCGCCGCGCTGCCACGGCTGGTGATCTCGAGCTTCGTCTCGAACGTCACGTATGCGGTGGTGACCGCAAAAAGCCTGTCCGGCGCCGGCTTGGCGAGCTTGCGCTTGCCCGTGATCACATCGAACAGGCCCATCGCGGGTTCTCAGGCCGTGCCCTGAAGCTGCGCCTCGTAGCGCGCGAGCGCTTCCAGCCGAGCCTCGAGCGGCGGATGCGTCGAGAACAGGTTCGTGACCGTCTGCTTGGCCTTGGGCGGGAAGATGTAGAACGCGGCCAGCTCACCCGACGCGGCGCGCAGGTCGCGCTGGGGGATCTGGTCCATCGTCCCAGCGATCTTCTGCAACGCGACGGCCAGCTCACTGGGGCGCCCGGTGATGATCGCCGAACCGCGATCGGCGGCGAACTCGCGATAGCGCGACAGCGTCTGGATCAGGACGAACGAGACCAGATATACGACCGCCGAGACGAGAATCACTACGAGGAAGCCAGGACCGTTGTCGTCGCGGTCGTCCATGCCCAGCCCGAACCAGAAGCCCATCTGGACGATGAAGGCTGCGATCGAGGCAAAGAAGCTCGCCACGGTCATCAGCAACACGTCGCGGTTCTGGACGTGCGTGAGTTCGTGGGCCAGCACGCCCTCGAGCTCGCTCGTCGACAGCAGGCTCAGCAGGCCGGTCGTCGCGCACACGGTCGCTGTGCCGGGGGAGCGGCCGACCGCGAATGCGTTCGGCATCGGGGTCTGGGCGACCGCGACGCGCGGCTTCGGGAGGTTGGCCTGCAGGCAGAGCCGCTCGATCGCAGCATGCAACTCGGGGTACTGCTCGGGGGTGACCTCTTGGGCGCCCATCGACAGCAGCGCGATCTTGTCTGAGGTGAAGTACTGCACCAGGAACAGCACGCCCGCGATCACCGCGACCGTGATTGCGCCCGCGCCGGCGGCGATCAGGACCGCGATCAGGATCACGTAAACGAGTCCCAGCAGGAACATCGTCAGCAACATCCGGGCCTGGAGACCGCTGTCGCGGCCGAATGATTTGGGTGCAGCCATGGCGTCTGGGATGTTGTCAAACCAGCTAACGCGCTTCATAACATCAGCTAGGAACTAGGACCTTTCCCAGCCACGGCTCTACAACGTTTGGCCAGGGACACCCCCAGAGCTTTGAATTACGGTCCGGCCGCGTCGTAGAATGCGAAGAGTCTGCTGTCTATAGGGGAAGGTCGTGCGAGCCACTCGCGCCTATATCGCTGGTTTCGGCACCGCTGGGTCAATTCTGGCCTGCGTGGCCGTGCTGTTCGTGATCGGCAGCGCGGTGGTCGCCCTGAACGGCTGGCCGAAGTTTGCTGCGCTGACCTCTCCTGCCTCGGTCCGTATCACCCAGGCAGCGCCCGGGCACCAGCATGCTGGTTCGAACGGCGCGAACGGCGCGAACGGCGCCCGGGGCGGCCGTGCGCCGGGTGCGCACGCGGTTCTGATCGCCGCTCTCGGCACCGCCGGCGGTCGCGCGACGGGTGGCACTGGTGCCGGGACGGGCGGCAGCGGGGGTACGGGTGGCGGCAGCGGCTCGCGCTCGGGAGCGCATTCACGGTCCGGCAGTGGTGGGATCAGCAGCGGCAAGGGCCGCGCGGTCCCGGGTGGCCACAAAGGCAGCGTGGGTCCGCCGCCCAGCAGCCCCCCGCCGTCGAATAGCGGCCCAACTTCGGGCACCGGTGGCACCGGCGGCACCGTCAGCAGCGGTACCGGTCAGGGGAGCGGGAACTCGGGCACCGGCCAGGGCAGCGCCACCAGCCCGTCCGGCAACGGCGACCACGGCAATCACAACCGCCACGGCTATGGCGGCGGGGGCGGAGGCGGCAATAACCACCAGACCACCGTCGAGGCGACAGACCAGGGTTCCAACACCACAAACGGAAACGAGAACGGGAACGGGAACGGTCGTGGCAACGGCAACGGCCGTGGCAACGGGAACGGCAACAGCGGCCAAACCGTCGGCGTGGTCGCAGCGGTCAGCGCCGGCACCCAGAGCAGCGGTGACCAGGGCGGCTCAGGCCAGCACCACGGAAACGGGCACGGAAACGGCAACGGCAATTGCGGGGGCAACGGCCATGGCAACGGCGGGGGCAACGGCGGGGGCTACGGGAATGGCAACGGCGGGGGCAACGGCGGGGGCTCCGGCGGCGGCGGGGGCAACGGCGGCGGCGG
>JBKQJQ010000500.1:0-11440 GCA_052147875.1 Solirubrobacteraceae bacterium
TTCTCTGGATTCTGCTTGGCATCGTCTACATAGCGTGCTGGATCTACTTCGGGCTGTCGACGTTCCGTAAAGGGCACTACTGGATGTTCTGGATCGGGTTCTTCATCCCCATCCTGTGGATCGTCGGCTCCCTGATCGCCCCAACCCACCGCGCCGCGGCACGCGCCGCCACGAGTGGGGTATAGGCGCATGGATGCGAAGACAACCCGGGTTCTGTTTGTCTACTTCACATACACGCAACAGAGCCTGAGGGTGGCCGAGGCGATGGCAGAACCCCTGCGGCAGCGGGGCTGCGATGTGCATCTGGCCGGCATCGAGTTGACGGATTCCCGTTACGCGGAGCGGTTTACGCGGTTCCCGTTGCGGTTTCCCTATCTCGACATTTTCGGGTTGATGCCCGCGCAGGTGCGTGGGGCGACCGGGGACATCCGGATCCCGGACGAAGCACAGGACGGCGACTACGATCTCGTCGTTATCGGCTCGCCTACGTGGTGGCTGAAGACGAGCCTGCCGATTCGGTCGTGGCTGAAATCAGACGCGGCGGGACGGGTGCTGAAGGGCAAGCGCTTCGCCGCCTACGTGGTGTGCCGTCGGTATTGGGGCTGGAACCTGAGGACGGTGAGGAGGCTGGGCACCGAGCGGGGCGGCGAGTACCTCGACGGCATCCACTTCTCGTTCGCCGGCGGCCAAATTCGGTCGCTGTTGTCGCTGCTCAGCTACTTCGGCGCGGGCGTTAACCGCGAGCGCTATCTCGGCATCAAGATCCCCCCGACCAACCTGAAGCCGGACTACCTCGAGCAGGCCGGGACGTTCGCGGCCGGGTTGGCGGACGGCCTGCTCGGCGACGCTCGAGATAAAGCTGGCGTTTTCAATCGGGGCGCAGAACCCGCGAAGGCAATACAGAGAGGTGATGGGGCATGAGCGACCAACCGTTGGACCGCACCAAACTGCCGATTCGGCGTGCGCCGTTCAGCGGCGTCGCCAACGAGACGCTCGCCGGCTCTGAGCCAGGCTGGGAGCAGGTCGGGCACGTGATGCCGCCGGCGGGGGCTCCGAACGTCCTGGTGGTGCTGATCGACGACGCGGGGTTCGGCAACCCCGGCGCGTTCGGCGGCCCGATCGATACTCCGAACTACGATCGCATCGCTGGACAGGGATTGCGGTACAACCGGTTCCACGTGACGGCGATGTGCTCGCCCACGAGGGCGGCATTGCTGACGGGGCGTAATCACCACGCGGTCGGGATGGGAGGCATCCCGGAGGCATCGGGCGGGTTCCCGGGCTATTCGGCGATGCTTCCGAAGGACGCGGCGCCGTTTCCGAAGGTGCTGAAAGAGAACGGATATTCGACCGCGGCGATCGGCAAATGGCACCTGACCCCGGAGAAGGAGCAGGGGCCGGCGGGGCCGTTCGACCACTGGCCCAACGGCTGGGGGTTTGAGTACTACTGGGGCTTCTTGGCTCCCGAGGCCGGTCAGTACGACACGATGATCGCTGAGAACCAGAGGTTCATCGGCGTTCAGGAGGGCAAGGACGGCAAGCCGTTCTATTTCCCCGAGGCGATGACCGATCAGGCGATCGATTGGCTGCATGGCGTGCGGGGTCACGATTCCGCGAAGCCCTGGTGTCTCTATTACTCGACCGGTTGCAGCCATTCCCCCCATCACGTGTGGAAGGAGTGGTCAGACAAGTACAAGGGGCGGTTTGATCAGGGCTGGGACAAGCTCCGTGAGGAAACGTTCGAGCGCCAGAAGAAGCTCGGCGTGGTTCCGACCGACGCGATCCTCACGCCACGCGACGAATCGATGCCCGCCTGGGACTCGCTCGACGAGAACGGCAGGCGCGTTTGCGCGCGCCAGATGGAAGTCTATGCCGGCTATTCCGAGAACGCTGACCATCACGTCGGCCGGCTGCTGGACGCGATCGAGGAGATGGGTGAGCTCGATGACACGATCGTGATCTGGATCTGGGGCGACAACGGCGCGAGTCTCGAAGGCACTCCAACCGGTTCGTTTAACGAGGGGACGATGCTCAACGGCCTGCCGCTGACGGACTCCGAGCAGCTCCAGCTCACGTTGAAGTGGGGCGGGCTGGAGGCGTGGGGCACCGAGCTGATGTACCCGCACTACTCCTCGGCGTGGGCATGGGCCAGCAACACGCCGTTCCGGTGGGGAAAGCAGATCGCCTCACATCTCGGCGGCACCCGGAACCCGCTGGTCGTCCGCTGCCCGCCGCGGATCACCGACAGCGGCGGCCTGCGATCGCAGTTCACGCACGTGACCGACATCGGTCCGACGATTCTCGACATGGTCGGGATCCCCCAACCAACGCATGTGGATGGCATCGAGCAGCAGCCTATGACCGGCGCGAGTTTCGCGGATTCGCTCGCTGACCCCAGCGCGCCCGAGCACCACACCCAGCAGTACTTCGAGAACTTCGGCAACCGTGCGATGTACAAGGACGGGTGGTGGCTGGCGATGCGAATGCCGCGCATTCCGTGGAAGCTGAGCCCCGAAGTGCTCAAGCGGTTCGCGCCGGGCGTCTGGAAACCCGACGAGGACCCGGTTGAGCTTTACTACCTGCCCGACGACTTCTCGCAGGCGACCGACCTGTCGGCGAGTCATCCAGAGAAGGTCAAGGAGCTCCAGAGCCTGTTCTGGGAAGAGGCCGAGAAGTACCACGTGAAGCCGCTTCTGGCGGGATTCTCTGCCTTCTTCGGCATCCTTCCCCCGCTCGGTGCAAACACCACGGTCACCTACCACGGGGAGGTCCAGAACGTCGCCCCCGGTGCGGTGCCGCGGGTTTACAACCACTCCTACACGATCACCGCGGACCTCCACATCCCCGACGGTGGCGCCGAAGGGGTGATCGTCGCCGAAGCGAGCCATCTCGGAGGGTTCTCGCTGTTCGTCGCCGACGGGAAGCTGAAGCACACCTATGCGTTCCTGGGGGTGTTCGAGTACCACCAGGAGTCCGAGGGGGAGCTGCCGAGCGGAGATGTGAACGTTGAGATGGTCTTCGCGGCCGACGAGCCCAAGCCCGCCACCCCCGGACAGGTCACGCTGTTCGTCAACGGGGAGCCGGTCGGAAGCGGCCGGATCGACCACACGGTGCCGTTCATCTTCAGCGGCTACGCGGGCATGGACATCGGCCGGGACAACGGCCTGGTGGTCGACCGAAGCTACGCCGACCAGGCGCCGTTCGCGTTCACCGGCACGGTCAAGAAGGTGGTCTTCGACGTCGCCCCACACCTTGACGACCAAGACGAGCATGCCCTTCACGAACACGCCTCGCAGGCAGACACAGCCCGCGGGATCAGCGCCTAGGCACCACCGAAAGAGAGGGACCATGAGCGACACCGAGTTCGACGTCGTCATCGCGGCTTACCTGATCCCCGACCTGGCCCAACAGGACTTCGACGCGCTGGTGAAGCTCGTCGAGGACGACCAGCTCAAGGTGGAGGGCGTGGTGCTCGTCACCGTCGACGGCGATGGAACCGTGGCGGTCAAGGAGACGGGCGACCATCTCGGGCGCAAGGGCCTGGAGATCGGTGGTGGGGTCGGCCTGGTCGTGGGGCTGTTCGCGCCGCCCTTGCTCGCAGCGACGGTCGTCGGCTGGGCGGTCGGCGGCGTGGCAGGCAAATTCGCCAAACACCGGGTCGAGTGCGGCCTGGAGGAGAAAATGGGCGCCGCGTTACCACCCGGCTCGGCCGGCATCGTCGCGATCTACGATCGCGCCAAGACCGACACTGTCAACACGACGCTCGCCAGCGCCGTGCGCAAATCAGTCGCGCAGGTTGACGGCGGCGGCGCCAAACAGCTCAAGGCCGCCCTCGCCGAGGCACAGACCGGCATGGGCGGCTGACCGAGACCCACGACCGCCCCGAGACTGTCCTGCGCCTCCGTTGACGGGCATTGCGGAATCGTGGCCCCTTGAGCGGACAGTGTTGCCAGAGCCGTTGAACGTCAAGGCACGAGGTACGCGCGCTCGATCAGGAGTTAGCGCTCGAGGGCATGGATGACGACGAGGTCCTGTCGCTCGCGTCAGCCGAAGAACGGATCCTCGTCACGCACAACATCCGCGACTTTCCCGCGATCCTTCGAGAGTGGGCCGCCGCGGAGCGCTCGCACGCCGGTGTGATCCTCGTATACGGAATTGATCACCGAGAGTTCGACGCGATCGTGAGGGGAATCGAACGGTGCGTCGAGATGTATCCACAGCCAGCGACGTGGCGAGACCTGGCGGTCGTCGTCAATCGCGAGTTCGCCAGCGGATCCTGAACGTGACACTGACCGTTGGGAACGTGGCACTTTCGCCGACGTTACTGCAACGTTGCGCGGGCCAAAGGGAGACCGCCTGGGCCACGCTCCGGGCCGCGGAGCCGACCAACGAGAGCAAGGGACACGATCTAACGTCAAGAAATCCCTGCAAATCAGTATGGGCACGGCTGGGCTCGAACCAGCGACCTCTCGCGTGTGAAGCGACGGTGGACTCGCTCTCGTGATGTCTGAAATGCCTGCAACTGGTGTGGTTATGGGGTTGGATCGGAGCGTTCCGATGTCTGCCTATTTGCGGCCCTTTTGGCTGGGTTCTGCACCTTGGGGCCCCTCAAGGTGCAATTGAAATCGTCGGGTTTGGGCCAGGGTCCGAGCAGAGCTGCGGGGATGACCGCGATGCCGTCCGGGCGCCGGTCAGCGGCGGGTCCGGTGGTGATGATCATCGCGTCGGTGAGTGGGCGGGGCCGGCGGGTTGTGCGTGGAGGACGGCGTCGGCGTCGACTTCGAGAAGTTGGCTGCGAGCGCCGGGTCGGCGAGGTGGTGCTTGGCCGGTGAGGAGCGTCGCACGAGCCGGTTTCGGGTCGGGAGCCACGCCGGAACCGGGTCGAGGATCCAGACGATCTGACGCTCAAGCGTCCGGAACGTGTGCACCGCGGCTCTCCGGGGGGCGCGTGAGCCCGTCGGGGGCGACCGTCCTCGGGATAGACGAACATGCCTGCCCGTGATCGTTCTCCACGCCATCTGGTCGCGCGATGCGCGGCTGTGCGTGTGGGGCGAGGACGGCCGACTGCCGGCTTGCGCGCCTCGCCGGCGCGGCAGGCCACCGGTGAAGCCCCCTCCGCGCCAGCATCCATTCGCCGCGCCGGTCGAGGAGTTCGTTCGCGTACTCGGCCAGATATCCCCAGACGTCGATCCGGAGGGCGCAGGCGAGCTGCGCGTGCTGCTGCCGTCTCACGAGCACGGTCCGCAGGCCTCGCCGCAGCTGCTGCGGACCGATGGTGACGGCGGTGGCTCGGCCCGACCGGATCGCCTGGATCCGTGGGTCGTTCCCACCGCACGGTTCGGCGCCGCCGACGCCGTCGAGCTGCTGCTCGGTCTTCCGGGTGACGATCAACCCGGCCTGGCGATCGGCGATTCGCCGCGGGTTCTCGCCGAGCTGGCCAAGCTCGCGCTCGAGCTGCTCGCGCGCGGGCGCGTCCTGCCGGCAGTCGCCCGGCGCGAGGATCGGTGGGTGGCGCGATGGGAGCCGGTCACGAGCGATCCCGGCGACTCCGAGCGTCTGCGACTGCTGGCAGGATCGATGCCGCCGCTGCTGCGCGCGGAAGTTGGCTCATCCGAGATCGGAACGCTGCCCGCGACGATCGTCGACAGTGCGCTCGGCGCCTTACTCGATGCGTGCGCGCGACGCTTCCTGACCAGGCCGATCCTCCACGCGCCTGGTCGGAAAAGCAAGTCCGCGACGGTTGAGGCCTGGATTGCCGCGTTGACCGCAGCCGACTCGGTCATCGCGGCGGACGAACTCGAGCTCGCGGCGCTCGCCGAGCAACTCGACGCCTGGCGAGGCGCGATGGAGCACTACGCGGCGCACCGAACGTTCCGAACGTGCTTCCGCCTGTCGGCGCCGGAGGAATCCGCCGGACCGGTCGCCGAGGAGCCCACCTCGCCTGTCGCCGAGGAGCCGTGGCGCATCGAGATCCTGCTGCAGGCGAAGGACGACCCGAGCGTGCTCGTCCCGGCGCAGGATGTGTGGAGCTCCAACGGCGATGGCCTGCGTGTGCTGGGCCGTCTGATCGAGAATCCACAGGAGCGGCTGCTGGGCGGGCTCGGCCACGCCCTACGCCTGTGGCCGGATCTCGAGCCGGCGTTGCACGAGGTGTCGCCCACCGGCGTTGCGCTCGACACGGACGCCGCCTTCCGGTTCCTGCGCGATGCGGTCCCCGCGCTCGAGCAGGCCGGGTTCGGCGTGCTGTCGCCGGCGTGGTGGGACAAGCGGCTGCGGCTCAAGCTGACGGCCGAGCCGTCCAAGGAGTGGGAGGACGGGAGTGGGCTGTTCGGCCTCGACGGCCTGTGCGCCTACGAGTGGCGGATCGCGGTCGGCGATGCGTCGCTGTCGGTGTCGGAGCTGCGGCAGCTGGCAGCGATGAAGCTGCCGCTGGTGATGTCGCGTGGGCAGTGGATCGTGCTGCGCTCCGAGGACGTCGAGGCCGCGCTGAAGTTCTTCGAGGGACGCAAGGAGCGCGGCGAGGCACCGGCCGCAGAGCTCCTACGCGACAGCCTCGCGCTCGAGGCTGGCCGCGACGAGCTGCCCCCGACCGAGATCGAGAGCAGCGGCTGGCTGAGTGAGCTGCTGAGTCAGGGCGGCGTGAGCAAGCTCCGGCAGATCCCGACCCCCGCGACGTTCGCCGGCGAGCTGCGTCCGTACCAGCAGCGCGGGCTCGCGTGGCTGGGGTTCCTCTCGAGTCTCGGCCTCGGGGCATGTCTCGCGGATGACATGGGTCTTGGCAAGACCCCGCAGACGTTGGCGCTGCTGCTCGCCGAGCGCGACGGTCGCCGCTCGCGCAAGCGGCTGAGTCCGACCCTCCTGATCTGCCCCGTGTCGGTGATCGGCAACTGGCAGCGCGAAGCCGAGCGGTTCGCGCCGAGCCTGACTGTGCTCGCGCATCACGGCCGCGAGCGACTGAAGGGCCGCGCATTCCTGGCTGCCGCGCGAGGTGCGGATCTCGTGGTCACGACCTACGCGCTGGCGGTGCGCGACCGCGAGGCGCTGGCCGCTGCCAAGTGGGAGCGAGTCGTGCTCGACGAGGCGCAGAACATCAAGACGAGCGACGCGAAGCAGACACGGGCGATCCGCTCGATCCCCGCCCGCCATCGAGTCGCGCTGACCGGCACGCCGGTCGAGAATCGCCTCAGCGAGCTCCACTCGATCATGGACTTTCTCAATCCCGGGCTGCTCGGCCCGGCTGCGACGTTCAAACGCTGCTATGCCACACCGATCGAGCGCTACCGCGACCGCGACGCGACGGAGCGTCTGCGCCAGGCCACCGGCCCATTCATCCTGCGCCGGCTGAAGACCGACAAGAGCATCATCACCGACCTGCCCGAGAAGATCGAGATGCGCATCGACTGCCACCTGACCAAGGAGCAGGCGACGCTCTACCAGGCGGTTGTCGACGAGATGATCGAGAGGGCGGATCAAACGACCGGGATCGAGCGCTCGGGGATCATCCTGGCGGCGCTGATGAAGCTCAAGCAGGCGTGTAACCACCCGGCGCACCTGCTCAAGGATCGCTCTGCGCTCGACGGACGCTCCGGCAAGCTCGCAAGGCTCGAGGAGATCCTGGCTGAGGCGCTCGCCGAGGGGGACAAAACGCTCTGCTTCACCCAGTTCGCCGAGTTCGGGCACCTGCTCCGCCGTCACCTGCAGGAGCGGCTCGGGCGCGAGGTGCTGCTCCTGCACGGCGGGACCGCGCAGGCCGCGCGCGACGAGATGGTCGCGCGGTTCCAGGGCGACGCCGGGCCGCCGCTGATGATCCTGTCGTTGAAGGCGGGCGGCACGGGCCTCAACCTCACCGCGGCCAACCACGTCGTCCACTTCGACCGCTGGTGGAACCCCGCTGTCGAGGACCAGGCGACCGATCGCGCGTTCCGGATCGGTCAGCGCAGGAACGTCCAGGTGCGCAAGCTCACGTGCGTCGGCACGATCGAGGAACGGATCGACATGCTGATTGCGCAGAAGAAGGATCTCGCCGAGCGGATCGTAGGGACTGGCGAGGGGTGGATCACCGAGCTCGACACCGCCCAGCTCCGCGAGCTTGTGAGCCTCTCGCACGAGGCGGTGGCGGCGTGAACGACTGGTCCGACCGGCGCGATTGGGAGCCATCGAAGCCGCTGCCGGTGCAGGGCGGGATTGCCGCGCGTAGCAAGCGCGGCGCGATCGGCGAGACGTGGTGGTCGCAGCGGTTCATCGCGCTGCTCGAGTCGTTCGGCGTCGGCTCCCGGCTGCAGCGCGGGCGCAACTACGCTCGCCGCGGCCAGGTGATCGAGCTGGACGTCGAGCCGGGCATCGTGATCGCGAAGGTGCAGGGCTCGCGCTACACGCCCTATCGCGTCCGGATCCTGGGCAAGGCGCTGACTGAGCAGCAGTGGCGGCGACTGGAGAAAGCGATGGCCTCGCAGGCGCTACCACTCGCGCAACTGCTTGCCGGCGAGATGCCCCGCGACATCGAGGACGTGTTCGCGTCGTGCAAGCTGACACTGTTCCCGCGCTCACGCGGCGAGGTGAAGGCGAGCTGTACGTGCCCGGACTCGGTGAATCCGTGCAAGCACATCGCGGCCGCCTACTACATCCTCGCTGAGCGCTTCGACCAGGACCCGTTCCAGATCTTCGCCTGGCGGGGCCGCGAGCAGGCGGAGTTGCTCGAGCACCTGCGCGCGCGGAGAGCCGGCGCCAGCGCCGCGGGCGGTGGCAGCCAGGCCGCGCATCGCCGCGGCAGCATAGGCGCTCGCACTGCGCGACCGACGGCGCCCGAGTCGCGCGATCCGGCGCTCGTCGACGAACTCGACTCGTTCTGGGAGAGCCGGCCGGCACTCGCCGACCTGCACATGAATCCACTTGCCGCCGAGGCAACGGCTGTGCTGCTGCGCCAGCTGGGTCCGGCGCCGGTCGACGTCGACGGTCAGAACCTCGTCGATCTCCTCGCGCCGGTCTACCGTGTCCTGGCGGAGCAGGCCGAGCGTCGCGCGCTCGAATAACCGGCCGGATCCGCAGAAAAGCTCATGGCACAAGTGCGGCCACGGCGACGCGAACGGAACATCGCCGCCGTTGAGGAGAACGTGACGCTCGCGAGTCGCGGTTTCGGCCAGTACAGCCGCCAACACCGCAGCGACGTCGTCCCGGGTCCGGCGTCACATTGCCAGCCGCCGCCGCCACGGCCGAGCCGGCGCACCCGGCTCGTGCGCGCAATTGCACGCCGTAAGTTTTGTATGCGATACCCTTCGCAGATGCCATCCGCCAACCGAAGCAGAATCCTCAAGGGAGAGCCGTTCAGCGTCCGTTTCACGCTCGCGACGGACCGGACGATCGAGGCTGAGTCGCGGCGCACGCGGCGGTCGAAGAGCGCAGTCGTCGAGGCGCTGGCCGAGGAGGCTGCTCGCGCGCGGCGGTTTGCCGGGATCGGGTTCCGCGGCGACGACGCTCGGCGTCGGCCGTGGGTGATCGGGTCTGGGTTGGACGTGTGGGAGATCGCTCAGATGGCCGATGAGTATGGATCGATCGAGCGGCTCGTGGCCGATACGCAGCTCTCAGAGCCCCAGGTGCAGCTCGCGCTCGCGTATCGGGAGAGCTACCCCGAGGAGGTGGCGGAGGCGATCGCGGAGAACCGCCGTCCGGTCGAGGAGTGGCGAGAGCTGTACCCGTTCGTGCGGTTCGCGTCCTGACGGCTCGTGCGCCTGCTGCTGGACGCGAACCTGTCGCCGCGACGGATCGGCGGGCCGCTGCGTGCCAGTGGCCACGATGTGCTCGCGCTCGCTGAGGACGCGACGGTCGAGGGGATTGACGATCCGTTGGTGCTCGAACTCGCCGCCCAGCAATCACGGATTCTCGTGACGCGCAACAGCCGCGACTTCGCGCCGCTGGCGCGGGAGTGGGCCGAGGGCCAGCGCTCCCACGCCGGCATGATCCTGATCTGGACGCTCGATCACGCCCGGTTCGGTGAGATCGTCGCCGGTGTCGAGCGGCTGATCGACCAGTGGCCCACACAGGAGCAGTGGCGCGATCTCGTGGCCGCGCTGTAGCGGGCCCCTTCGGTTCAATTCCTGAGCGAACGGCCATCGACGGACGCTCTCGAACGCTGGCGCGACCAAAGCTACAGAGCGGTTTAGTTCCGAGCGCTCAACGCACTGACAAATCGTAATCGGTGGATTTGCAGGGATTTATGGGCACGGCTGGGCTCGAACCAGCGACCTCTCGCGTGTGAAGCGAGCGCTCTCCCACTGAGCTACGCGCCCGGGCTGCGCGGATTCTACGCGCGTCGGGTGCAGAGACCTCGCCGGCGCTCATTGCTCATGAACCCTCGCAAACGCTTAGACAAATTGGTCTAAGACGTCCTTCACAAACGTGGGAATGGTGTAATGATGTTGAGCGTGGAGGTTGTCCAGCGGTAGGCCTGGGCAGGGACGGAGGGTCCGCAATTGGCTGGAGGTAGGGCGGCAGCGGTGGCCAGGCGGCGGTTCGCGAGGTTCGCGGGCGTCGCGCTGGTGGCGCTCTGCGTGCTTGTGCTGGCCGGCTCGTCGGCGGCGCAGACGAACCTGGCGCCCACGGAGCTGCCGTTGCCGGGAAGCCAGTTCCAAGGCGGAGACGGCAACCAGTACAACGCACCGGGCCTGATCGACTGGCAAGGCCTGGAGGCCAACGGCGAGGTTGGCCACACGTCCGATCCGCAGCACCCGGACAACATCTTCGCTGGCGGCGCCAAGGAGCTCGATCCGGACGGCTGGGGCCTGACCACCCAAAACAATGGCTCGACCCCGGCGAGCGGCAACATTCTCGACTTCTACTACTCAGTCGATCACCCGCCCGGCGGCGACACGTTCCTGCACCTCGCGTTCACGCGCGAGGCGAGCAACGGGACCGTCTACGTCACCTTCGAGCTGAACCAGGACTCGACACTGTGGCGGAACCGGACCGGGGCGATGATCCCCTGTCGCAAGACCGGCGACATCCTGATCCAGTTCGAGCCGCACGGCCTCGGCGCCACGATCGACGTCGACCGCTGGGTGACCGACACGACTAGCGTGGCCAGCGGGTGCGCGAAGACCGGCCACCTGGTGAGCGCGAAGCTGTCGCCGATAGTCGTTCAAGGGGCGTTCAACGCCTTGCCAATCATCAATTATCTACCCGGGTTCTACGGCCCGACAATCCCCTCGGGGAACTTCGGCGAGGCCGCCATCAATCTGTCCGCCGTGCTGTCCGAACTTGGCAACCCCTGCGGGAACTTTGCCTCCATCTGGATGCACTCGCGGTCGTCGTCGTCGTCCGCAAGCGCGCAGCTCAAGGACTACGTCGCGCCGGCCGACATCGACGTCCACACCTGCAAGGCCTCACCGACGCTGACTTCGCAGGCCGCGGGACCGATCAATCAATTTGGGCATCTTCGCCGGCCTCA
>JBKQJQ010000501.1:0-20764 GCA_052147875.1 Solirubrobacteraceae bacterium
CCGAACGCATCGGCTTCTGACTTCAGCGGGTTTGGGGGAAGCCAGCGAAACTGCATCGCAGGCAAGCCGGGCGCGTGCTAGAGCACGTAGACGGTCGTGTAGACGACCACCCACATGAGGTCGACGAAGTGCCAGTAGATCCCCGGCACTTCCATCCCGCGGTGGTTTTCAGCCGAGTAATGGCCGCGGAACGAGCGGATCGAGACGAACAGCAGCAGGCACAGGCCGATGAACACATGGCAGCCGTGCAGGCCGGTGAGCGCGTAGAAGACCGTCGCCTGGGCCGAGTCACGCGGGGCGAAGCCGACGTGGATGTACTCGTTTATCTGGACCGCGAGGAACGTGGCGCCGAGCAGGAATGTGGTCATCATCCCGGCCTTGAGCCCAAAGCGGTTGCCGCGCTTGATCGAGCTCAGGGCCCAGTGGATCGTCAGCGACGAGGACAGCAGGATCGCGGTGTTGATCCCCGCGACCGCCTCGGGAAGGTGCTCGCCGGCGGCCGGCCACGGGTTGTGGTTGACGACCCGGATGAAGAAGTAAGCCGTGAAGAACGCCCCGAAGATCATCACCTCGGAGATGATGAACAGCAGCATCCCGAGTGTCGGCGCCTCGACGCGCGAGGAGCGGTGGGCGGGGGGCGGGCCGTGAGGTTCGGCGTGGGCGACTGATGCGGCTTCCATCTAACTCCTAGCTCCCGGCTCCGACTGGGTCACGATGGACGACGTGCTCGACTTCCTTGCCAGTTGCGCTGCGGACGCGTTCGATCAGGTCGGCTCGGAGCCAACCCGACCTCGTGTCGGCGAACGTCGAGATGACGATGTCGTCGACGCGGAAGTACTGCAGCGCGTTCATGATCGCGGTGAACGGGTCCGGATCGCCGATCATCCCGGCGGCGGTCAGCCCCGCGTCGCGCAGCCGCGACAGCACCAGCGCCAGCCGCGTCCGCGCACGCCTGGTAGCGCTGCCGTCGCCGCCCTCCTGTGGAACCACGACGATGAACAGGCGCTCGCGCTTGTCGCTCCCGGCCACGGCCTTGGCCTTCAGCGCGTCGAGCAGCTCGTTGCCGCTCGCGGTCCGGTTGGCGACTGCCAGCGTGACGTTGAACGACAGACCCTCGGTGTCGATGTCGGTGACCACGTGCTCGACCGGCAGACCGGACGCGTCTCGTACGCGGTCGACCAGTTCGCGGCGCTGCCAGCCGGAGCGGTGGTCGGGGTAGGTCGAGATGATGATCGCGTCGGGGCTGTACTCGCGGATGGCGTCCATCGCCGCCGCGTACGGGTCCGGGTCGCCAACCTCGCCAACCGCGTCCAGGCCTTCCGAGCGCATGAACCCGACGGCGAGATCGACGCGCGCCTGGGCGGCGTCGAACACGGCGTCGTCGTAGATCACGTAGCCCGCCCGCGGCCGCGTCTGCGGCACGCAAAGGACAAACCGCGTCTGCTCCTCGGCCGCGTGCCTACGGACGGCCTCGATCAGCGCCCGTCCGCCGATCGTCTCGTTGGCGACGACGAGGATCGTCCTCACGCTTCGCCCTCAGTGCCCGGCGGACTGGTCGATCCTCGGACCCCCGCCGGCGCGAGCGGCTTGGCCTCCGTGGGCGGCTTGAAGATGCCGTGCACAGCGCCCGGGACGCCGTACTCGTAGGGGCCACCGACGACCGTCGGCACCGCGTCGAAGTTGAAGATCGGCGGCGGCGAGGAGACCTGCCACTCGAGCGTCAGGCCGCGCCACGGGTTGGCGGGCGCGCGCGGACCGGAGCGCCAGCTGGCGGCGATGTTATAGATGAAGATCAGCGTGCTGGCGCCGAGCGCGAACGAACACAGCGAGATGAACAGATTCCAATCGGCGAACTTGGCCGCGTACTCGGCGACGCGTCGCGGCATGCCCTGGATACCGATGATGTGCATCGGTCCGAAGGTCAGGTTGAAGAAGATGAATGTGCACCAGAAGTGCCACTTGCCCAGGCGCTCGTCATACATCCGCCCGGTCATCTTCGGGAACCAGTAGTAGACGCCCGCGAAGATCGTGAATACGGATCCGCCGTACAGGACGTAGTGGATGTGGGCGACGATGAAGTAGGTCTGCGAGACGTGGATGTCGAACGGGATCATCGCGAGCATGATTCCGCTGATCCCGCCGAGCGTGAACATCGTCAAGAAGCCGAGCGCGAACAGCATCGGCGTGTCGACGTGCAGCACACCGCGCCACAGCGTCGCGAGCCAGGAGAAGATCTTGATCCCGGTCGGGATCGCGATGATCGCGGTCGTGATCATCATCGGGATCCGGATCCAAGACGCCATCCCCGAGACGAACATGTGATGCGCCCAGACGGTGAATCCGAGCACGACGATCGCCAGTAGCGAGAACGCCATCATCCGGTAGCCGAAGATCGGTTTTCGCGCCTTGACGGCGATGACCTCAGAGATGATCCCGAACCCGGGCAGCATCATGATGTAGACAGCCGGGTGCGAGTAGAACCAGAAGACGTGCTGGTACATCAGCACGTTGCCGTCCTTGCCCGGCCCGACGAACGCGTTGAAGAACTGGAAGTGCAGCGCCGTGTCGAGCAGCACGAAGAACTGCGAGGCGGCGATGAACGGGGTCGCGATCACGACCAGCAGCGAGGTCGAGAAGTTCGCCCACACCAGCAGCGGCAGGCGGAAGAAGCTCAGTCCCGGCGCCCTCATCGTGATGATCGTGACCAGGAAGTTGAGCGCGGTCGCGATCGACGACGCGCCCGCGAACTGGACTCCGATCGTGAAGAACAGCTGTCCGATCGGCATCGTCGTCGAGAGCGGCGCGTACGCCGTCCAACCGGCCGCGAACGAGCCTCCCGGCGCGAGGAAGCTCATCAGCATCATGATCCCGGCGACCGGCAGCATCCAGTAGGAGAGCGCGTTCAGCCGCGGGAAGGCCATGTCCGGTGCGCCGATCATCAGCGGCAGCACGAAGTTCGCGAGGCCCGCGAAGACTGGGATCACGAACAGGAAGATCAGCACCGTCGCGTGGACTGAGAAGACGCCGTTGTACTGCTCCGGGGTCAGGAACTGCATCCCCGGCTTGGCCAACTGGGCGCGGATCAGCATCGCCAGCAGGCCGCCGACGAGGAAGAAGAAGAACGAGGTGACGACGTATTGGATCCCGATCACCTTGTGGTCGGTGTTGACGCGGAAGTAGTCGCGCCAGCTGTGGGCGCCGTGCGAGGAGTGCTCCTCTGGCCGGGTCGGCCTGCCGGCCGCCCAGTAGAACCAGTAGTCGGCGGTTCCGATACCGACCAGGAAGAACAGCGGCACCGCGATCAGCGCGACGATTGTGATCGCGTGGCCATCGATGACGGGATGCTGGTGCATCAGCCACCGGATCAGCACCGTCAGTCCGAACGCGAACGCAAAGCCGATCACGTCAAACAGTGCCGCCCTGTACCAGCCGGGGGCGCGGAGCTTCGCCGGTATGGCCATCAGCTCTCCTCCTTCATCTTGCCGTCGCAATCGCGCGCAATCTCAGGCATCACTTTGTCACGCTCGCCAGGTAGTTGACCAGCGCTTCGACGTCATTCGTTCCCAGACGCTGGGTGAAGTCTGGCGGCATGATCCCCGAGTGAAAGCCCGTCGGTATGTACGCGTAGGGGTTCGTGATCGCGGTGTGGATGCAGTCGGTCAGCGTCTTGCCGCGGATCTTCATCGAGGCGGGCGTCGCGCAGTCGCTCGCCAGGCGCTGGGTCAGGTTGGGTCCCACGGTTCCGGTAGTCCCGGCGGCCGCCAGCGTATGGCAGCTGCCGCAGGTGCCGACCCCGGTGAAGATCGTCTTGCCGGTCGCGGCGCTGGTCGCCGACGAGCTCGACGACGCCGGAGCGCTCGAGCTGCCCGCGCCGGTCGGGATCCCCGGCTGGGCGGCGTTGGGCGGTGGGACGCCGATCGGCGGCGGCGCGTTGGGCTTCTGGGCCGCGAGCCAGGTTCTGAAGGCGCTGGGTGTCACGACTCTGACCGTCGCCCGCATCAGCGAGTGACCGGCGCCGCACAGCTCGGTGCACTCGGCCGCATAGGTGCCCAGGCGCGTCGGCGTGACGCGCAGCGTCGTGGTGATCCCAGGCACCGCGTCGAGCTTCTCGGAGAACTGCGGCACGAAGAAGCTGTGGATCACATCCACACTCCGCAGCTTGAAGACCACAGGCTCGTTGTTGGGCAGGTACAGCTGAGAGGTGACGATCTGGTTGCCGCCCGCCCGCGGGTACGAGAACTCGAACGCGAACTGTCGCGCGGTCACGTTGACGACCATCGCGCCCGGGTGGCTGGCCTCGTTCGAGGTCAGGACCGAGTACGAGTATCCGCACATGCTGAGGATCAGGACCGCCGGGATCGCGGTCCAGACAACCTCGAGCCGCGTATTGCCGTGGATCGGTGGGCCGTCCTTCTCCTCCTCGCCGGGCTTCATGCGGAACTTCCAAACCGAGAAGCCGACGACCGTGATCACACCGACGAAGATCGGCACCGTCACGATCAGCAGCACGTCGTACAGCGTGTGATCGTTGCTCGCCTGCGTCGACGCGTCGGCCGGCCACCATGGGATCACGAACAGGACGATCGGGAGCAGAATCGCAACGCCAACGACCCCGCAGCACACCATTTGCAAGACCGGACGGTTACGAAACACGCTGTCCTTCGCCCTCGAGCATCGACCCCAGCATCCTATGGGTTTGAAGCGACGAACGGCGTCGGCAGACGGCCCTCGATTATGATTGAGGCAATCGTTGCAAACTGACCTGGAGACGTGATGCTCGTTCGCGAGGGCATGACCGACGTACTTCTGACGGTCGGACCAGGGCACACGCTGCGAGAGGCCGCGTCGGCGATGTGCGAGCGGCGCGTGGGAGCCGCTGTTGTGTTGGATCCGGAAGCGCCCGGCCCGGGCGTGATCACCGAACGCGATGTTCTGCACTCGGTGGGTCGCGGCGAGGACCCCGACGTCGAACTGGTCGCCGACCACCTGACCGCGCGGCTCACTTTCGCGGCGCCGGACTGGTCACTCGAGCAGGCCGCCGCGACGATGGTCCGGGGCGGCTTCCGTCATCTGGTCGTGGTCGAGAACGGCGAGCTGGCCGGCATCCTGTCGATGCGCGACATCGTCAGGGTGTGGTCCGGCGACGGCGCCAGCTGCGAGCTGCCCGCGCCGGTCACGTTCGGCTGATCTGACCGCGCCCGCGACCAGCCGCAGCAACGCCCAGACGTGGCCGAGGTGGCGCTGTGCTTGGTCTAGTGGTGGTCTTCGGGCAGCTCTTCGATGTCGCGACGCGTGTCGCGGATCCAGATCACGGTCGTGACGACGAAGATGATCAGCCCGACCGCCGAGAGGAACAGGCTCACGGTCGTGCCGACGATCGTGAGCGTGATCCCGATCGCGCACATCAGCGGGATGATCGTCGGCCCCGGGAGGTGGATCTCTTCGCCGACCGGCGGCGTGTCGTCCTCGCTCATCTGGGCGCCGCTCGGCTCGCCGAGTTCGGAGCCCATCTGAGTCATCCGGCTGTTCACGGGTGGATGTAAATCGCGGCGGCGACGAACGTGATGCCGAACATGAACAGGGCCGCGGCGCCTGCGATCAGGCCGGAGCGAATGTTCTTGCGGGCGAGCTTTCTGTCCATGCGCGAATCCTAATCGGTCTAGAGCTTGACGTCGGCCACCATCACTGCGAACAGCGCCGCCAGATAGAGCATCGAGAACAGGTACAGGCGCAGCGCTGTCCGGCGATCCGCACGGCGGTAGAGGATCACCGAGCCGGCCACGAACGCCAGCCCGAGCGCGATCGAGCCGAGCAGGTAGATGCCCCCGAACGCCCCGGCGCAGAACGGCAGCTGGCTGACCGCGTACAGCAGGAGCGTGTAGAGCACGATCTGGCGCCGCGTCTCGCGCTCACCGCGGACGACCGGGAGCATCGGCACTCCGACCTTCGCGTACTCGTCCTTCATCAGCAGGCTCAGGGCCCAGAAGTGGGGGGGAGTCCAGTAGAAGATGATCGCGAACAGGTAGACCGCGGTCCACGACAGTGAGCCGGTCGTCGCCGCCCAGGCGACGAGCGGCGGCATCGCGCCGGCGGCGCCGCCGATCACGATGTTGTACGTGCTCCGGCGCTTGAGCCAGATCGTGTAGACGCCGACGTAACCGACGAACCCGCCGAACGCGAGCAGCGCCGACAGCAGGTTGATCGTCAGCGTCATCAGGATCAGCGACGCGAGCGCGAGCGCGATCCCGAACCGCAGCGCGGCGCCGGGGCTGACGCGCCCGGAGGGGATCGGCCGGTTTGCGGTCCGGCGCATGCGGGCGTCGATGTCGCGGTCCCAGTAGTGGTTGACTGCGCCGGCGCCGCCCGCCGACAGGTAGCCGCCCAGGCACGTCAGCGCGATCTTCGAAAGCGGCGGGTTGCCCGCGATCTCCATCGTCGTGACGGTCGTGAACAGCAGCAGCGACTGGACCTTGGGCTTGGTCAGGTCGAAGTAGTCCGACAGAACCTGTCGCTGCCGCCCCCAGGTGGTCGCGGTTGCGGCAGAGACGTTCATGCTCGCCGACCCCAGGAGGTCGCAGCTGCGGTTGAGATGTTCATCGCCCTCGACCTATACGCGGGCGAACCGCTCGCTGCCGCCGGTCTTCTGGGTGACACCCGTGGCGCGCTCGACCTGACGGCGGATGTCGCGCATCGGCTCGACCGAGCGAACGCGGGGGATCTCGTCGAAGTTGTTGACTGGTGGGGGCGACGATGTGAACCATTCGAGCGTGTTGCCCTTCCACGGATCTGGCCCCGCGATCTTTCCGTGGGTGATGCTCCTGGCGACGTTGAGGATCGTCACCAGGACGCCGACGCCGAGGATGAACGATCCGATCGTCGAGATCAAGTTGTAAGTCGACCAGCCGAGGCCGGGCTGGTAGGTGTAGATGCGGCGCGGCATCCCGGACAGGCCGAGCGCGTGCTGGACGAAGAAGGTTGCGTTGAAGCCGATGAACATCAGCCAGAAGGACCACTTGCCGACGGTCTCGTTCAGCATCCGGCCGGTCATCTTCGGGAACCAGTAGTAGATCCCAGAGAAGACCGTGAACACGGCGCCGCCCATCAGCACGTAGTGGAAGTGCGCGACGACGAAGTAGGTGTCGTTCAGCTGCCAGTCGACCGGGAACACCGCGAGAAAGATGCCGGTGATGCCGCCGATCGTGAAGATGCCGATGAAGCCGACCGCGAACCACAACGAGGTCGTCATCACGATCGACCCGCGCCACAGGGTCGCGATCCAGTTGAAGATCTTGACCCCGGTTGGGATCCCGATCAGGAACGAGCTCAGCATGAAGAACCCGAGCACCACGATCGGCACCGGGGACGCGAACATGTGGTGAGCCCAGACAAGCGTCGCCAGGAACGCGATCACCGCCGTCGAGGCCGCGATCGCCTTATAGCCGAAGATCGGCTTGCGCGAGAACACGGGGATGACCTCGGAGATGATCCCGAAACCCGGCAGGATCATGATGTAGACCTCGGGGTGGCCGAAGAACCAGAACAGGTGCTGCCACAGAACAGGCGAACCGTGCGCCGTCGGGTCGAAGAAGTGAGTGCCGAAATGGCGGTCGGTTAGCAGCATCGTGACCGCCGCGGCCACCACCGGCAGCGCGATGATCAGCAGCAGCGCGTAGACCAGGATCGACCACACGAACAGCGGCAGCCGGCCCCAGCTCATCCCGGGCGCGCGCATATTGACGATCGTCGCGTAGAAGTTGATCGCCCCAAGCAGCGACGAGATCCCGGTGATGTGGATCAGGAATATCCAGGCGTCCTGGCCGCCGTTGGGCGAGTACAGCGACTCCGACAGCGGCGGGTAGCTCCACCAGCCGGCGCTCGGCGGGTGGAAGAACAGGGTGAAGTAGAAGACGATCCCGCCGAGCAGCAGCAGCCAGAACGAGAGCGCGTTCAGCCGCGGGAACGCCATGTCCCGGGCGCCGATCATCAGTGGCAGGAAGTAGTTCGCGAACCCGGCCATCACCGGGACGACGAACAGGAAGATCATCGTCGTCCCGTGCAGGGTCAGCAGCTGGTTGTAGTGCTCGGAGGTCAGCAGCGTGTTGTTCGGCACGCTCAGCTGCAGCCGCATCATCAGCGCCTCGACCCCGCCCATGCAGAAGAAGACGAAGGTCAGGACCAGGTACATGATCCCGATCTTCTTGTGGTCAGTCGTGGTCACCCAGTCGACCCAGCGCTTCGAGGTGCGCGGGGCCACCACCCGGTGCGCGGTCACCTGCGGGACGGGGCGGGGGGTGTATTCGGTAATCGCCACTTAGCTAGTTCCTAGTTCGCCTTGTGCGGTCAGGATCGCCCTCAGCTGCGCAACCTGGTTGTTGGCCTGCGTGATCAGCTGTCCTTGGCGCTGCACCCAGGCCTGGTACTGCGCCGGGGTCACGACCTTGACGAGCGCCGTCATCGCCGCGTGGTTGGTCCCGCACAGCTGGGCGCACTGCCCGTGAAACAGGCCCGTGTGAAGCGCCTTGAACCACGTGTAGGTCGTGTAGCCGGGGACCGCGTCGACCTTGCCGCCCAGCGACGGCACCCACCACGAGTGGATCACGTCGGTCGACTGGATCGCCAGCACGATTGTCGTCTGCTCGGGGACGACCATCTCCTGGTAGGAGTACGGCAGCTTCAGCGCGAACGCGTTGTTGACGCAGCCGGTGCCGTAGCTGTAACGCCAGATGAACTGGCGTCCCTGGACGCAGATCGTGAGCTTCTTGCCGTTGGGTGGGCTCGGTTCGGTCAGCGAGGCCGACAGGACGAGGCCGTTGGCACCCGAGTTGGGTGGGTTGACGATGCTCGGCAGCTTGACGAACGTGACGACGGTCAGCACCAACAGGATCAGCGCCGCGGCGACGGTCCAGCCGATCTCGAGCCGCGTGTTGCCGTGGATCTGGGCGGCCACGGCGCCCTTCTTGGCGCGGAACTTGTAGACCGAATAGATCAGCGCGCCCTCGACGATGAAGAACACGACCGCCGCGAGGTAGAGCACGATCGAGTACAGCGAGTGGATCTGGTTCGCGTTCGGGGAGCCGCCGGACTTGGGCGTGATGAAGTTCGCGAGGGCGTCGGGCGCCACCAGCAGCGAGACCAGGATGCAAAGGATGAGCAAGCCAATCGCACCGCGGAGCCGCGGGCTCGAGAGCAGGCGGCGGCGCCGGAGGCCGGGCTTGGCGCGGTGAGCGGCGGGTCTCAAGGCGGCGGGCATTCTATCTGTCGAGGCCTGAAGGCGCGGCGCCCGCCCTGCCTATACTGGCCGCCACTTGGGTATCTCGAGGGCAATCAGAGCCGGTGCCTGGGCCCTCGTCGTAGCCGGGGCGGCGGCCCCGATCGCGCGTCGGCGAATCAAGCTCCCGCCGTCCGCCGTGATGGCGAGCTCGGCGCTCGCAGCCCCGGCTCTGGCGGTCGCGATGCGGCCAAGCCGCAAGCGCGAGCTGGCGATCTGCGCGCTCAACATGTGGGCCTACCTGGCCGCCTACGAGCTCCCGCACGACGATCGCGAGCGCCAGGCGCAACGTGTACGGATCGACTACCCGATCGACGCCGACAAGTTCCTGGGCCTCGGCGTGCCGCCGACCGTTCGCCTCCAGCGTGGGCTCTCGACGCCGGGCGCGATCAACCGCTTCGAGCGCGTTCTGGTGTGGTGCCACTGGGTCTGGTTCGCGGTCCCACATGCGAGCGTGCTGTACGTCCTCGTCCGGCGCCCCGAGCGCTTCCCGTCGGCCGCCACGCGCATGTACGCGGTATTTGACCTCGGGGCGACCTTCTACTGGGCGATTCCCACAGCTCCACCGTGGTATGCGGCGCGCTACGGGCGGCTCGTCGACGCGGGCTCGCCTCGGGTCCGCCGGATGATGATCGAGTACGGCGAGGAGTTCTGGGGCGACAACTGGCCTGCCCTCTACGATGTCCTCGGAGGAAATCCGCTCGCTGCGATGCCGTCGTTGCACTTCGCCACGTCGTTGATGGGTGCCCACCTGCTTTCGGAGGTGGGTCCGGTCGCGGGCGCGGTGGGGTGGACGTACGCTGGGCTTCTGGGGCTGGCGCTGGTCTACCTCGGTGAGCACTACGCGATCGACCTCGTCGGCGGTGCGGTGCTGGCCGAGACGGTCCAGTGCGGGGCGCCACGGGTGGAGCCTCTCGTTCAACGCGTGACCAGCGGGCTGAACCGGCTGCAATGGCTGGCGACGGACGGGTAGGAGGGCGGGGGCGCGAGTGCACGACGGGTCCTCGATCGAGCAGCAGCAGCACGCAGCGCCGGGCGAGGACAGTTCGACGGAGGATCAGCTGCCGCGCGCGCCCGACCGCGAGCCGGAGCTGAGCTCCGACGGCCGCGCCGACACGGAGGAGATGCCGCGCGTGCGGTTCACGCGCAGGCGGTTACTGGCGTCGATCGTGTTCGTCGTTTCGGTCGCAGCGTTCCTGTACTTCGTGTTGCCGAAGCTGCTCGGGCTGCGCGACACCTGGAACCGGATCCAGCATGGCGACCCGCTCTGGCTGGCGCTCGCAGCGGCGCTCGAGGTGCTGTCGTTCTTCGGTTACATCGCGCTGTTCCAGGCAGTGTTCGTCCGTGGCCAGTCGCGGATCGGCTGGCGGGCGAGCTACCAGATCACGATGGCCGGGCTGGCAGCGACGCGCCTGTTCGCGACCGCCGGCGCAGGCGGGATCGCGCTGACCGCGTGGGCCGTGCGCCGATCCGGGATGGAGCCGAAGATCGTCGCCTGCCGGATGATCGCCTTTCTGGCGCTGCTGTACGCGGTCTACATGGGCGCGCTGGTGATCGGCGGGGTCGGGCTCTACCTAGGGGTGTTCGCCGGGCCGAACCCGTTTGCGCTGACGATCGTGCCCGCGATCTTCGGCGCGACGGTGATCGCGATCTTCCTGATGATCGCGCTGCTGCCGACCGACTTCGATCCGCTCGTCAAGCGGTGGCTGCACGGCGGCCGGCTGAGCCGGATCGCCGGCCATGTGGTCGCGGCGCCGGCGGCGGCCGCGAGCGGCGTGCGCACGGCGCTGGCCCTCGTGCGCAGTCACGACCCGAACCTGCTGGGGGCGATCGCCTGGTGGGGATTCGACATCTCCGTCCTGTGGGCGTGCTTTCACGCGTTCGGCGGCTCGCCTCCGACGGCGGTCATCGTGATGTCGTACTTCATCGGAATGCTGGGGAACGTTCTGCCGCTGCCGGGTGGGATCGGCGGCGTCGACGGCGGCATGATCGGAGCCTTCTCGGCGTTCGGGGTCCCGGTCCAGTTGGCCGTCGTTGCGGTGCTGGCGTACCGCGTGTTTGCGTTCTGGCTGCCTACACTCCCGGGTGCGATCGCGTATCTGCAGCTGCGCCGTACCGTTGCCCGCTGGCGCACCGACGCGGCGCCTAGCTATACTTAATGAAGTGACTGAGCGCAAGATCGAGAACGTGATCATTGTCGGCAGCGGTCCGGCGGGGTACACGGCGGCGCTGTACACAGCTCGCGCCGACCTCAATCCGCTCGTGATCGAGGGCTTCGCCTGGGGCGGCCTCTTGCAGCAGACGACCGACGTCGAGAACTATCCCGGCTTCCCGGCTGGGATCACCGGTCCGGAGCTGATGCAGCACTTCCGTGACCAGGCCGAGCGGTTCGGCGCGCGGCTGGAGAGCGACGACGTGACCGCGGTCGAGCTGTCGCCCGCCGGCAGCCCACACAAGGTGTGGGCTGGCGATGATCTGCACCTGACGCGGACCGTGATCCTGGCAATGGGCGCCGAGCACCGCAAGCTCGACGTCCCGGGCGAGGTCGAGCTCGCCGGCCGGGGCGTCAGCTACTGCGCGACCTGCGACGCCGCATTCTTCAAGCAGGTGCCGACGATCATTATCGGTGGCGGCGACTCGGCGATGGAGGAGGCGATATTCCTCGCCAAGTTCGCCTCCAAGGTCGTGATCGTCCACCGGCGCGATCAGTTCCGCGCCTCGGCGATCATGCTCGATCGCGCGCGAGAGGTCGGCAACATCGAGTTCCTGACCCCTTACGTCGTCGAGGAATTCGCCGCCGGGGACAACAAGTCGCTGGCGGTCGCGAAGCTGCGCAACACGGCCGACGACTCGCGCCTTGATATGGAGATCGGCGGCGCGTTCATCGCTGTCGGTCACGTCCCGCAGTCGCAGCTGGTCGAGGGCCAGGTGCAGACCGATGGCGAGGGCTACGTGGTCACGCAGGGCCGGTCGACGCTGACCAACCTGCCGGGAGTGTTCGCAGCCGGCGACCTGGTCGACCACACTTACCGTCAGGCGATCACCGCAGCCGGTTCCGGCTGTCAGGCGGCGCTCGACGCCGAGTGGTACCTACGGGACACGCCGCTCGGCTTTGACGCGATGACCGACACCGCGGTCGCCCCGGGCTAGTCAAAATGGTTCTGAGCCGGCCCGGGCGCGCAAAGCCGGCCGAGCCGACTCGATGGGGGCGAAGCTCTCAGTAGGGGCAGCCGTCGGCCGGGCCCCAGTTGCCCGACGGCGGGCTGTCGCCCATCCACAGGCCAAAGTCCTGGGTCCAGGTGCCGAAGTTCGTGTACCCGCGGACACCGAGCCGGCTGACTCCCGTCCCTACGGCCGCGAACGTTGGCGTCAGGATGTTGCGACAGTGCCCGACATCGCCCATCCAGGCGTTGACGACGCCCGCCGGCGTCGCGAAGCCGGTCGCGATGTTCTCGCCTGCGGTCGACCAGTCGTAGCCCACGGCGCTGATCCGGCCGGCGAAATTGCTGCCGTGCGTGAACTCGCCGTCGTCGACCATCACGTTGGTCCAGGCCTGCGCGGACCGGTTCAGTAGGGCATTCATCTTCAGGCGCGGCAGTCCGCGTTCCGTCCGCTGCTCGTTGATCAGGCATGCCACCACGCCGCGAAGCTGGCGGCCCGACGCGTCGAACACGGTGCTGTGCGCGTCTGCGCAGCCGGCTCGGCCATCGGCGCTTGCGATCGGCGTCAGCGCCGCGGCCGGCGCCAGAAGGGCAAAGGCGAACGCCGTCAGCGCAGCGGTCCTGCACGTCAACGAACGGCATCGCCTGCTGGCCGCGTGCGGCTCAATCATCTGGGTCCCGACCTCGGTTCAGGTACGCAGGTCGATAAGCGGTCCCAACGCCAACCGAATGAATGTCCAGCGAACTGATTGCGGCGCACATACCCCTGCCGCGCCGCTTTAGAACACCTATCTAAAGAAGATCGGCTGATCACTCGAGAGAGTCCGCTATCGGTGGTAGTCGAAGAATCCGGCCCCTGTGTGACGGCCGAGCCGCCCCGACCAGCCGAGCTGTCGCATCAGCGGCGCGGCACGGTAGCGCTCCTCGCCACGCTCGAGCACCAGCGCATCCAGCACCGACAGGACGTGGTCGACGCCGATCTCGTCGGCCCAGGCGAGGATCCCGCGCGGATAGCTGAGCCCGTGCAGCATCCCGGTGTCGATGTCCTCCGCGCTCCCGAGTCCTTCGCCGAGCGCAAACGCCGCCTCGTTGGCGACTTGGCAGACGATCCGTCCGAGCACCAGGCCAGGCGCGTCACCCACCCACACCGTGTGCTTGCCGAGCGTCGAGAAGAAGTGTTGTGCGGCGGTCGCCGCCGATTCGGCGCTGTCGGCCCCACGGGTCAGCTCGACCAGCCGCGACGAGCGCAACGGCGGCAGCGCATGAAAGCCGACCGCGGAGCCGCCCGGGTCCAGCGCGGCCAACGATCCGGCGGCGACGCACAGCGCCTGCGGCCCACCCTGAAGCGGCGCCTCGGGCTCCTCGCCTGCGGCGCTGACGTCGACGATCAAAAACGGCGTCGTGAGCTCCTGCGCCTCGACTGGGTCGGCGACTGCCCAGCCCGCCTCTCCGGCGGCCTCTCGCAGCTCGGAGGCGAGCGCCATTTCACCGGCGATCACGACCAGGCCGTCGCCGCCTCCGACCGGCAGCGGCTCCGGGTCGGGCGGCCGATGCTCGCCGTCGGCCGGGTACTCGTAGTAGCCGTGCCCAGCTTTGCGGCCCAGCCGCCCGGCGGCGACTGTCTTGACCGTGATCGGCGACGGCCGCCAGCGCGGCTCGCCGAAGCTCTGCTCGTAAAACGATCGCGAGACGTCCAGTCCGACGTCAACCCCCACCAGGTCCATCAGCTCGAACGGCCCCATCCGAAAACCACCGCCCAGGCGGCACGCGGTGTCGATCTCCGCGATCGTCGCGACCCGCTCCTGCAGCAGCTTCAGCGCCTCGAGCCCGAACGGGCGGTTGCACCGATTGACGATGAAGCCGGGGCCGTCGACGGCTTCGATCACCAGCTTGCCCATCGCCTCGCCGGCCGCGCGCGCGACCGCCAGCGCCCGTTCCGAGGACTCGGCGCCCGCGACGACCTCCAGCAGCCGCATCAGTGGCGGCGGGTTGAAGAAGTGCATGCCGACAACCCGCGAGGAGTCGCCCGCGGCGTCCGCCAGCGCCGTTACCAGCAGCGACGATGTGTTGGTCGCGAGCACGCAGTCGGGGCCGACGACCTCCGCCACGCCGGTGAACAGTTGGCGCTTGATCTCGAGTCGCTCGGGCGCGGCTTCGATCACGAGCTCGCACGGGGCGAACTGCGTAAGCTCGGGTGCCGGCTCGAGCAACTCCGCCGCGCGCCCGGCCTGCTCAGGCGTCAGCCGCCCGCGCTCGGCG
The DNA here is from genome assembly GCA_052147875.1 of Solirubrobacteraceae bacterium. Classification (GTDB taxonomy): domain Bacteria; phylum Actinomycetota; class Thermoleophilia; order Solirubrobacterales; family Solirubrobacteraceae; genus Palsa-465. The sequence goes on from JBKQJQ010000501.1 coordinate 14,689, forward strand.
CTGCGCCGCAGGTGATCGTTGATCCGCCTGATCCCGCGTTCGAGCGCCTGCGGATCGGGATCGTGCAGCAGTGTCCGAGCGCCCGCCTGGCACGCGAGCTGCGCGATCCCGCTGCCCATCGTCCCCGCGCCGGCGACTCCGATCACGCTTGGAGCCGCCGGGTCACCGCCGGTGCTCACGCCTATCAGCCAGGGACCAGGGCGTTGACCCCGGTCAGCGCACGGCCGATGATCAGCTTCTGGATCTGTGAGGTGCCCTCGTACAGGGTCGTAACCCTCACGTCGCGGAAGTAGCGCTCGACCGGATGGTCGTCGACATATCCGGCGCCGCCATGGACCTGGATCGCGGTGTTCGCGCATTTGACCGCCGCCTCGGTCGCGTACAGCTTCGCGATTGACGTCTCAGTCGTGCTCGGCTTGCCGGTGTCCTTGAGAAAGCCCGCGCGGTAGACCAGCATCCGCGCCGCCTCGGTCTCGACCGCCATGTCGGCGATCATCGCCTGCACGAGCTGGAAGCTCGCGATCGGGCGCCCGAACTGCTGGCGCTCCTTCGAGTACGCGACCGACTCCTCGACGCAGCCCCGGCAGATGCCGACGCAACCCGCGGCGACGCTGTAGCGCCCCGAGTCGAGCGAGGTCATCGCGATCTTGAAGCCGTCACCCACCTCGCCGAGCAGCGCCTCGCCGGGCACCTCGCAGTCGCTGAGCGAGATCGACGCTGTGTCCGATCCTCTGAGGCCCATCTTGTGGTGGATCTCCTGGGGCTGGAAGCCATCGTTGCCATCGGTCTCGACCAGGAAGCACGCCAGCCCGCGGTGCGCCTTCTCCGGGTCAGTCTGGGCGAAGATCATCGCGAGGCTGGCGTGATTGCCGAGCGAGATCCACATCTTCGCCCCGTTGATCACCCAGCCGGAGTCGGTCTTCTTCGCGCGCGTGCGCTGGTTGGCGGCGTCTGAGCCGGTGTCCGGCTCGGTCAGCCCGAAGCACCCGAGCCACTCGCCCGAGCACAGCTTCGGCAGGTAGCGCTGCTTCTGCTCCTCGGTTCCCCAGCGCAGGATCGCCGAGCAGACGAGCGACGTCTGGACTGAGATCACGGTCCGCATCGCCGAGTCTCCACGGCCGATCTCCTCGACGATGATCCCGTAGGTCAGGTAGTCGAGCCCGGCGCCCCCGTACTCGCGCGGCACGATCGCACCCAGGTAGCCCTGGTCGGCGATCTTGCGAACCAGCTCGAGGTCGAAGTGCTCGTTGCGATCGTTCTCGCGCGCACGCTCGACGATCTCGTTATCAGTGAATGCGCGCGCCGTCTCGCGGATCAGGCGCTGCTCGTCTGTCAGTTCGAAGTCCATCTGCTGGACGCTACATCAGCGAACACCGCACCGTCAGAAAGCGACCGGCCCCCGCCGCCGGGGCGACGAGGGCCGGGACGCCGCTGCGACCTTCTCCCGCTAGCTGCTCGGCAGCGAGCTGACCGGCGGCAGTGTCACGACGACCGTGGCGGGCGACGAGGCGCCGCCCACGTTCGCCGGACCGCCGGTGATCCGTGCGCGGAACTCCTTCGAGCCCGCGGTCCCGAACGTCCACCGGAATGCGAAGTTCGAGGCGGCGTTGACATAGCCGGTCTCGACCGTGTGCCAACTTCCGTCCGAGCCCAGCTTCTCGAGGTAGATCACGTGGCCGGCCTTGTCGGGAGCGACGTTGCCGCTGAACGTGACCGTCCCGCCAACCGTCGAGGTCGACGAGCTCGGGTTGAACGACAGCACGTCCTGGACGCCTTCGAACAGGACGGCGCTGACGCGCTTCGGCGGGAATGTGGTCCGCACCTGGTAGAGCTCATTCGTCGCCGACATCAGGTTCGGGAAGGTGTAGCTCCCGTCCATTCCCGTCATCATCGACTCGAGCTCCCGGAACGGGCCGCCGGCCGGTGAGCGGTAATACAGACTGACGCTTGTGCTCGGCTCGGGCGTCGTTGTCCCGGGCGTGTATAGGACACCCGAGATCGTGTACGGCGAGCCGTTGGTCACGATCGGATCAGACGTGTTGATCGTGAAGTCCGGCACCTCTGTCTGCTGGATCACGATTGGGACCGCGTCCGACGGGCTCGCGATGTTGCGCGGATCAGCGGGCAACAGGGCGCGCACGTCGTACGCACCCGGGACCCGCCAGGCGTGCATGATCAGGAAGTTCGAGCCCGGCCCGACCCGTGTCCGGCCGATCGTCTTCCAGCCGGCCCCAGAACCCTGCTGCTGCTGCTGCTGGAGCAGGATCATGTTGCCGCCGTGGTTCGGCGTCACATGGCCTGAGAACGTCAGCGCGTGACGCGTCGTGCCGCTGACCGAGCTGGACGCCAGCGTCACCTCAGCCGCGACGCGCTCGTGCACGGTACGGCTGTGGCTGAAGCCCGGTCCGCGAACGAACCAGCTGCGGTTGCTGAGCACGATCCCCTCGGCGCGCGTGAACTCGTAGAAACCCAGCGCGTCCGTCCGCGTGGTCGAGATCAGCGTGAAGAAGGGGTTGGGGTTTATCCGGTGGTAGAGCCGGATCACCTGGTTGGCGTGACCCGGACCCAGCAGGCGCCCGTAGATGAGCACCCCCTCGCCCGCGACGATGCTGGGTGGGCTCGCGTGGATCGTCAACCCGCGATTGTGAACCGGAGCTGCGCCGGCCGTCGACGTGATGGCTGCGCTCGCGAACGCGACCACCACGGCCGCGAGCACGGTGAAGCGAAGACGCATGAAGCCTCCTATCGACCTGCTAGTGGATCTGCCTCCGCTGGCTTCCGGCCCGCCCTTTGCGGTGGCTTCTAGACGCCCGCATAAACACGATGTCAATCTAAGAAGTTGCGGTCACTCCAGGTTTAGACTCGTGCCCGGTGGATCCGTTCGCGATCGTGCTGCTGGGTGCCATCGCACTCATGGTCCTGTGGCTGTGGCTGCTGGGCAGACACTTCCCCGGCTCGGGGCTGGAGCAGCTCGGCATGCGTTCGGCTCGGCAGATCACGGAGGAGCGGGAGAAGCTCGAGGCCGAGGATCTCAATCAGATGCTGGCCGCCCACAACGAGCGTCGCCGTCGGCGCGGTGAGCGCGAGGTCACGGTCGCCGACCTTGAGCGCCAGGTGATGGACGACTTCAACGAGCAGCGCCGGCGCCGCGAGGCGTACCTCGCCGATCGCGAGGTCGACGAGCTGCTGCAGGTGACTAACGCCCGACGGCGCGCGCGCGGATTGCCGGACCGGACTCGCGCCGACGTCGAGCGCGAGTTCGGCACCCCGCCTGAGGCCTGACGCGCTCCGTTCGTGGCTCGCTGCCTGATCATCGGCTGCGGTTGCCGCGGGCTGTCGCTGACGCGCGACCTGCGGGCCGGCGGCCATGCGGTCCGTGGCACGACCCGAACGGCCGCACGCGCGGCCGAGATCGCCGCCGCAGGCGCCGAGCCGTTCATCGGCGATCCGGACCGGATCGCGACGCTGGCATCGGCGCTCGACCACGTCGGGGTTGCGTGCCTGTTGCTGGGCTCGGCGAGCGGCAGTCATGACCAGCTCGCGGCTCTGCACGGGACGCGACTGGACATGCTGCTCGAGCGGATGCTCGACACGACCGTTCGCGGTGTGGTCTACGAATGCGCGGGCTCGGTCGGGCACGAGCTTCTGTCTTCGGGTGCCGAGCGGATCCGTCGCGGCTGCGAGCGCTCGCTGATCCCGTACGTGCTGCTGGACGCCGACCCGACCGCCCATGCCGCATGGCTGGCGGCGGCGGCTGCGGCGGTCGAACGGGTGCTCGTCAGCTAGGAGCGGCGTCGAGGGTCAACCCGCGCGCTACAGAGCACTGATTCGATCGAACAAATCCGCCAGGATCCGCGCGGTCGCCCCCCAGATCAGCTTGTCGTCGACGATGTACGTGTCGGTCCGGATCGGGATTCCGCGGCGCAGAAGGCGCCGCCGGCCGTACCCCGCCAGCAGCCGCGAGAGCGGCAACTCCAGCACCGCCTCCACCTCGCGCGGGCTCAGCTGCCAGGTCTGGCCCGGCTCGATCAGGCCGACGAACGGGTACACGGCGTAGCCGGTCGCGATCGTCGGCGTCGGCTGCAGTGCGCCGAGCAGGTCGACCGCATCGGGCGTCAGGCCGATCTCCTCGTGAGCCTCACGCAAAGCGGTCATGCTGAGGTCGGCGTCGTCGTCGTCATGGCGGCCGCCTGGGAACGCGATCTCGCCGGCGTGCCGGCGCAGGTCGGCGCGACGCTCGGTCAGGACGCTGATCAGCTGATCGGCGTCATCGAGGTACAGGGCGACGAGCACGGCGGCGTCGGTCCTGCCGCGGACGTCGAGCGCGATCGCAGCCTCCGTGCTCAGCAGCACACCGCTCAGCGAGTCCCTGAATGCTCCGTCGACCGACCTCATCGCCGGACTATATTCGCGGGCATGCAGGCGCTTCTGATCGTCGACGTGCAGAACGACTTCTGTCCGGGCGGCGCACTGGCGGTCGGCGAGGGCGACGCGGTGATCGAGCCGATCAACCAGCTTGCGCGCGAAGTCGATGTCGTGATCGCGACCCGCGACTGGCACCCGGCCGACCACGCCTCGTTCGCAGCTCAGGGCGGGCCGTGGCCGGTTCACTGCGTCGCCGGCTCAGCGGGCGCCCAGATCCACGATGACGTCGACACGACCGTGATCGACGAGATCGTCGACACCGGACGGACTCCGGACGCCGACGGCTATTCGGGGTTTGAGAACACTGAGCTCGAGCAGCTACTCCGCGATCGCGGCGTCGATACAGTGCACGTCGCGGGCCTAGCGCTCGACTATTGCGTCAAGGAGACGGCGCTCGATGCCCGGCGACTGGGATTTGACGTGGTCGTTCATCGGGTCGCCACGCGCGCGGTTGATGTGCGGCCGGGCGACGGTGAGCGCGCGGTTTCGGAACTTGTCGCGGCTGGCGTGCGGGTCCTCGATTGAGGGCGGTCAAGCGAGCGGGTTGAACAGCAGCCCGGTCGGCACCTTGGGGAAGAAGTAAGTCGACTTCGGCGGCATGCTCTCGCCAGCCGCTGCGACCTCCTGGACCTGCTCGATCGGCGGTGGGGCCATGAAGAAGGCCGCGTCGTAGGCGCCGCTCCGCACCAGCTCGAGCGCCTGGTCGAAGTCGCGGGCATAGCCCAGGCCGTTGAGCTCGTCGATGTCCTCGTCGGACATCGCGAGCGCGCCCTTGAGGATCAGCGCTTCGAGCACCGCGGTGTCGAGCCGCCGGTAGGGGGGAGCATGGTCCGGGAGCGCCGCGTCGGCGATCGTCTGGTCCTTGAGCGTCAGCAGGTACGGCTTGCGGAGATGGGAGTCGATATAGCCGATCTTGAGCGGGTCAGCGGCTTGCGGCACCAGCTCTGAGGTGCTGGTTAGTGCCTCGATGTCGAAGTCCCGCCTCAGAACCGTGGCGAGGGTCTCTCGCTGGTCAGGGCGCAGGCCGTTGACGAGCCGGTGGGTTGGGAACACGGTCAGGCCTGGGTCCTGCAGTGCGACCAGACACATCAGGACGTAGCGGTGCGGGCCCTCGCCGCCGATCTCGTCCGCGTACACGCGCGCGGTCTCGTAGCGGTGGTGACCATCGGCGATCAGCAGCTCGGTGGCGGCGAGCGCGCGCTGCACGGTCTCGATCGCGGCTGGGTCCTGGACTCGGCCGAGGCGATTCACGGTCCCGTCGTCGTCGGTTGTCTGCGCCCAGGGTTGAGCATGGCTCTTGAGTGCATTGCGGGCTACGTTCTGCGGGTCGGAGTAGAGCGAGAAGATCGGCGACAGGTTGGCCTTCGTCGCGCGCGTGAGACGCAGACGGTCCTCCTTGGGGCCCGGGTGGGTGCGCTCGTGTGGCCTGATCCTCCCGGCGCCGTATTGCAGCACGCGCACGCGCGCGAAGAAACCCGTGCGGGTGCGGCGCCGTCCGTCGGGGCCGGTGTAGTCCTGCTCGAGCGTCCACAAGGCCGGCTGGTCGTCTTCGACTACGACTTTCTGTGCGCGCCAATCGTCCAGCAGCGCGGCCGCCCTTTCGTACCGGTCATCGCCGCCTTCGGGCAGGTCGATGCGAACGACGTTGTAC
>JBKQJQ010000502.1:0-3412 GCA_052147875.1 Solirubrobacteraceae bacterium
CCAGGGCATATGAGGGTATTCATCTCGACCGACATCGAGGGCACGGCAGGGATCGTCGACTGGCAGCAGGTGCGCGGACCCGGGACCGAGTACGAGCTTGGCCGCCGGTTGCTCACCGATGAGGTCAATGCGGCGATCGACGGCGCGGTGCAGGCCGGCGCCGTCCACGTTCTGATCAACGACTCGCACTCGACGATGCAGAACATGCGCCCCGGCGATCTGCACCATGGCGCCTCCTACCTATCGGGCAGGCACAAGCCAATCTACATGATGGAGGGCCTCGACGGGGCCTTCGACGCCGTGTTCATGGTCGCCTACCACGGGGCGATCAGCGCCGAGCGCGCGATCCTGTCGCACACCTACAACCCGGCCGCTGTCTGGGAGGTGCGACTCAACGGCATCGCGGTCGGCGAGAGCGCCCTCAACGCACTCGTTGCGCTCCATCATCGGGTACCGGTCGTTCTGATCACGGGCGATCAGGCGACCGCCGATGAGGCACGTGCGTTCCTGCCAGAGGTCGAGGCGGTGATCGTCAAGCGCTCGATCACCCGGTTCGCCGCCGAGAGCCTGCACCCGGAGCGCGCCTGCGAACTGATCCGCGCGGGCGCCGCCGAGGCCCTCGCCCGCGTCAAATCGGTGCCGCTGCCGGCGATCGAGCTCCCGGCGACGATCGAGATCACGTTCCTGACCGCCGACATGGCCGAGATGTCGACGTGGATCCGCGGTGTCGAGCGCACCGGTCCGAGGGTCGTTTCAGTTACTGACGACGATTCGCTGCGGCTGTATCGCACGTTCGTCACGATCATCGCCTTGACCCGCTCGATCGTCGAGCGGTGAGCGCCGCGAACAGGTTCACGCGCATACACTCATGCGACCCGATGTCGCCGCTGTTTCGCAAGAGCGCCGAGAAACGTGAGCGGGCGGCTGCCGCCCAGGTCGAGATCGACCGTCTGAAGGAGCTGAGCGTCACCGAGCTTGGGGAAAAGCTGCTTCCGGCGCTCGGGCCCGATGGCCCCAGCGGCGGGAACAGCATCCGCGTCCAGCAGCTGTGTGACTACCTCCTTCGGGACCTCCTGCCGGCCCGGCAGACGCAGGCGCTGCAGCTGACGAGCCGGGTCCTTGCCGCGATGGACAAGCTCGAGCGAGCCGACCTCGTGAGCCCAATCTACCTCCAGAGGTCGCCCGTATACCGGATCACGCCGGACGGCAAGGCGGCGCTCGCCGAGGGCGCGATCTCCGAGCAACTTAACCGAAGCGAGTAGCCAGCAAACGCGTTGCTGGCGGATGCAGCCCGGACCGCCAACTCACCACGGGGCCTTTGCCGGGCGACGCGGTCTGTGGCTCAGACCGGCAGCTCACCACGAGGCCTTGCCGGGCGACGCACGCCGTGACTCAGATCGGGCTCCCGACCAGCGCCCGGCAAGCACGGGTCTCGACCAGCGACAGGCCGAGATCCACGGACACGACATGGCTCAAGCCCCCGGCGAGCTGGGTTCCCAGAACCTTGTCGTGCTGTAGGTCGCTCAGCAGCGCCCCGATCGCGGCGAGGTTTCCACCGGCGACGCTACCCGCAACGCCCTCGATGCCGCGCACGCGCGATTCGAGCTCGGAGCGAAGGTTGCGGATCTCGGCTCGCGCCTCGGCCGTCTGCGCGCCCGGGGGCAAGCCGAGCCCATTGAGCTCGTCGACCATCCGGCTCGTCGCCGCGATCGCGCCCTGGATCCGAGCCACGACGCCGAATCCGAGGTTGAGGCTGGTGCCGTCACGCGTGAGCTCGTTCTTCCAGTCCAGCACGTTGGTGCACAGCCCCGACGCCCAGCGCTGATCGGCCGAGGATCGCTCGGCCGCGAGCGAGGTGCCGATGGCGGGCCGACGGCTTGACGCAAACGGAAGCGTGATCGCGCCGGTGCTGATCGCGATCAGCGCGGCGGCGACCGTGATCAGCAGGCCTCGACGGGCCCACGTTGCGACCGAGATTTGGTCCGGCCCCTCGCTCATGATCGGCTGAGAATCGCCTGCGCGATGAAGAGGCGGTCCAGAAAATGCCTACAGCCTCGTAAGAGGTACGCCGGTAAGCTCACGACTCGGACATGAGCGATCGAGTGGGCAGATGCCGGCGGCGCTGATCATCGGAGCGCGGAACCTTGGTTTTGCAATCATCGAGCGGCTGCTGGCCGACGGCTGGGCGGTGACCGGCGGCGCCCGGTCGCCCGATACGCTGGAGAAGTTGACCCGAGCCGGCGCCAGGGCGCTCGAGGTCGACGTGACCGCCCAGGCGTCAGTGCTTGAGGCGCTGGGCGCGGTCGCCGAACGAGATGGGCGTGTGGATCTCGTCGTCAACGCCGCGTCGCCCTACGGCGGCAGTCGTTCCGGCCCGTTCGGCGGCGGCGAGCTCGCGGAGGCCGCCCCGAGTGGGTTCGAGGACTGGGCGGCGATGCCCGGACGCGCCGCGTTCGCGTTTCTCAGTGCGTCGGCGCGGTTCCTGCGCGAGCAGGGAGGGGAGTCGACGGTCGTCCAAGTCACAGGCGGGTCGGCACGGCGCGCGATGCCGGGACGCGGGCTGTGGGCCGCGGGCGCGTTCAGCGTGCGGGCGCTCACGCAGGCCGCGGCGATCGAGCTGCGGCCGCAGGGAATCCACGTCGCGCTGCTGATCGTCGACGCCGTGATCGACCGCTCCGGCACAGACAGCGCGGATTCCGCCGACCCTGGCAGCCTCGCCGACGCGGTCGCGTATCTGGCGAGTCAGAGCCCGCGCGCGATGACGCACGAGCTCCAGGTCACGCCCGCGCTAGACAACTGGACCCCGTAGGAGGCGACGCGCCAGGGGGCTAGGCGGGGCTAGCGGGGCGACGCCAGGCGCCGCCACTTGGGGCGCAGGACGCCAGCAGGTGGGATATCGACGGGGAATATCCCCGTCGATATCCACATGCCGGATCCGCAACCGGCACGTGTGGCCAAACGGGCCATCGCGCTCAGTGAATGGCTCGGAAGTTCGGCGACACGCCAGCTGCTCTCCGGGGGCGAGTGCAATGGCGTCCAATCCCTGATTTGAACCGCTAGCCCGGGACGGTCAGCCCGACCCGAGGGAACTCCTCGGCCATCCTGGCCGCGACGACCGCCAGCGCCGACGCAGGACGCAGCATCACCGTCAGCTCCGTAATCAGGCCCTGCTCGTCGAACGTCAGCTTGTCGATTCCTTCGACCTGCTTTCCGTCGACGTCAGTGGCGAACTCGAGGACCGCCACGCGGTCGTTGGGGTCCTCGAGTTGGTGCACGTAACGGAAGCTGTCACCGATCCCGAGCACCCGCTCGGCGGCCTCCAGGACCTTCATCACCTGCTCGCGACCCTCGTACGGCTTGAACACGACCGGGCTGCGGAAGCACGCGTCCGCGGCGAACAGCTCACGTGCTT
>JBKQJQ010000503.1:0-2536 GCA_052147875.1 Solirubrobacteraceae bacterium
CATTCGCTCAGCGCGACGAACAGAAACGCCCCGGCGGCGACTCCTTCGCGTTTGTGGTGGCGGAGGATCAGCAGGTAACAGAGCAGCGCCACTGACTCCCAGGCGACGAGGAACATCACGACGTTGCCCGCGGTCAGCACCGCGAGCGAGGCGAGCAGCGCGAGGTTGTAAACGGAGAGATAGACCGCGGTCCCGGCGCCGGGCTCGTGGTAGCGCGGGCCGTAAAGCGCGATCGCGACCGCCACCAGCCCGAGCAGGAAGATGAACGGCGACCCGAGCGGCGCGAGGTGGAAGGTCGCGCCCCCGACCAGCCCGCTGCCAAGCCGCAACGTCGTCCCGGCGCCGTGGACCGCGAGCAGTAGGCCGCAGGCTGCGGCGGCGACGCCTGCTGCGCCCGAAACGGCAGCCGAAGCGGCCAGCGCGATCCGACGCTCCGAACCAAGGCCGATGCACGCGGCCGCGAGCCAGGCCGCCGCAGCGACGATCGCGAGCGCGCCGATCGCGTCCGTCATCTCGCCGCGTCCCGGTCGAGGTCAAGCGACAGCGCACTGACGCGCTCCTCTAGGCGCCCGACTGCGACGAGCAGGCCCTGCAATAGCGCGAGCGGGCTCGGTGGGCAGCCCGGGACGAACACGTCGACCGGCAGTACGCGGTCGACGGCGCCGTGCACCAGCTGGTCCTCGTCGTACACTCCGCCGAGCGCGCAAGCGCCGACGGCAACCACGGCCTTCGGATCCGGCGTCGCCTCGTACGCCTTGCGAAGCAGGTGGTTGGCCGCGCGTACGGCTGGACCGGTGACCATCAGCAGGTCCGCGTGACGTGGGGCGGGCGTGAAGAAGAAGCCCAGCCGATGGAGATCGTAGTGGGGCGCAGCTAGCAGCCTGATCTCCGACTCGCACGCGGCGCACGAGCCGGTGTCGACGGGTCGGATGTGCAGGCTGCGGCCGAACAGCGACAGCGCGCGGCGGCGTAGCTCCTCGGCTAGATCGTGATCGTGGGTCCGCTCAGCGGCGCGCATCGCGCAGCTTCCGGTCGCGCCGGATCGGCACCCGCTTGATCAACGCTCCACGGTCGCCGGTCGCAAGCAGGAACTCGTCGCTCGCAACCGCCACCCCCTCGCCGAGCTCGACACAGCGGCCGCAGCCCGTGCAGCGGCCCGCGTCAATCACCAGCTGGTGATCCTCGCGCGAGAGCGCATTAGCCGCACATCCCCGGACCAGCCGATCCGCCAGTTCGGTCGTCAGCCGCTCCGAGTGAAATGCCGGCGGGCTCGGGAGCTGGTCTGCCCAGAGATCGATCGCCTCCGGGTAGCGGGTCGTCACCATCCCTCTGCGCAGCCCTCTGTAGAACCAAAGCGCCATCAGCGAGCGAACCCGGCGACAGTCAGCCAGAAGCTGGCCTCGATGATCGGGATGTCAGTGAACACGTTCTGCGAGCGCGCGGCGTCGTCAAACGCTCGCCAGTTGCGCACCGACGCTGGACGCAGCCGCGCGCCCCGAATCTGGCCGTCGGCGTTGAGCGAGACCCACGCGAGCGCCTCGCCGCGCGCAGACTCTGCCCAGCCCAGTCCGTCGCGCGCGGCCGGCATGACCGGCTCGAGCCCCGGACCCGCTTCGTCGAGGTGCTTGTCAATCAGTCGTGCGGCCTCCTCGACTTCATCCACCATCACGTTCAGGCGCGCGAGGACATCGCCGTTCTGGCGGCTCGACACCCGCACAGCGGGGTGGTCGTCTACCTCGACCGGATGATCGTGGCGAACGTCGACCGCCAGTCCTGAGGCGCGTGCCACCGGCCCGACCAGCGACAGCCGGCGTGCGTCCTCGTGGGTAACCGTGCCAGTGGCCTCGAGGCGGTCGACGTGTGAATTGGTCACCAGCAGCGCCCGCACGACGTACCGGAACTCGTCCAGAATCGACGGCAGCAGGCCTCGAACCTGAGCGCAGTCCGGTCCGCGGCGCACGCCACCCGGGACCGCGACACCGAACAGGTAGCGGTGTCCGAACGCGGCCAGGTTGCAGCGCAGCAGCTGCTCGAGCACGATCTCGGCGCGCGCCTGTCCGACCGACAGACCCGTCGTCTGGCAGAGTGCCGCGGTCGCGGCAGCGTGGTTGTAGATCCGCTCGAGCTCGAGCGCCACCGCTCGCGTGTGGGCGGCCGGGGGTGGGACGACCGTCTCGGTCGCGGCTTCGATCGCGCGGCAGAAGGCGATCGTGTTTCCGACCGCCGAGAGTCCATCCGCGCGCTCGACGAAGAACGTGGCGCGCTCGGGGTGCATGCCTGTCAGGCGGCGCTCGATTCCGCGGTGCTTGTGCCAGTGGAATAGGTAGAGGTCGAGCACCTCCTCGCCGGTCGTGACCAGGCCCATATACAGCGACTCCCAGCCCGCCGCCCGCACCGGCCCGAACGGGAACTCGAACGCCTCGCCGCTGACGGCGTGCGGTTGATAGTCGGCCGCCAGCCTGATCCCCTCCCGGCGCCCAAGACGAGGGAACGCGTCGGCGCGGTGGGGCGGCATCAGAACGCGGTTCAGCGGTCG